>JBNJFW010000028.1:0-11443 GCA_051747165.1 Elusimicrobiota bacterium
TAAATTAGCAGTGTCTCCAGGATACAATATTTCTCCGAATCTCTTTCTTTTCCAATCCCGGGAGGGAAGAAGTCCGCTCTTTTCCCCGGGGAGTATATCCTGAACTTTCTTTCCCAGTCCCACTTGCCGGGCCATTTCCAAAATATTTTCATGACCGGTTTTAAGCCCGGTAAGATAAAAATAAATATTGCACGATTGGGCCAGAGCCTCCGTCATATCAACAGAGCCGTGACCCTCCTCCTTCCAGCATTTAAATTCTCTTCTGTCAAAACCTATTTCTATTTTTCCGCGGCATGTATATTCTGTTTCAAATGAATCGGGATCCTCTTTAAGAGAGGCAAGAGCAATCACAGTCTTAAAAATGGAGCCCGGAGAAAACTGCCCCTTTATAGTTCTGTCAAAAAGAGGATTAAGCGGGTTTTCAAACAAATCGCGAACTCTTTCCCGGCTGAAAGTGACCGTAAACTCCTGAGGATCAAAACCGGGAGTGGAAAGCCATGTAAGTACCTCCCCTGTTTTTGGATTCATGGCAACAACAGCCCCCCGGTCATCCCCCATGGCCTTAAAAGCGGCCTCCTGCAAAGAAGCATCTATGGTAGTAACCAGGTGTTTGCCCTGAACAGGTTTTTTTTCATCCAGGACCTTTCTGTGAGATCCGTCAACACTTACCTCCATAATGCGGTATCCCCTCTGACCTCTTAATTCCAGATCATATTCAGCCTCTATACCTGTTTTTCCGATTATATCTTTGAGCATGTAAGCATATTTTTTTTTAGCCCGCAGTTCCCCTGCGCTTATTTCTCCCACATATCCCAAAAAGTGAGAAAGCCCCTCACTAAAGGGATACTTTCTTATAGGGTTTATCTGTATAAAAACCCGCGGAATATCATGATGATTTTCCTCGATTAAAATTATTTCTTCCCGGCTGAGGTGCCGAAACAGAATATTAGAAACCCCTCTTTTACCTCTTAATTCCGCCAGGCGCCTTAATATGTTTTCCCGGCCCCGTCCGGTAAGTTCATCAAGTTTAAAAGCTATTTCCCTGGCCTGCTCAGCCCTCAAGCCTTCAATTGAAACATAAAGCGAATAATTCGGCCTGTTTCCGGCAATCAGCTCTCCCCGGCGATCATATATATTGCCCCGGGGAGCCTGCACATATGAATAATGGGTCCGGTTTCTTTCCGCCCGATTTAAATAATAAGAGCCTCTGATTATCTGAAGATGAACAAGACGGGTAAACATAATCAGCCATAGCGATATAAGTACTACCGATGGCCACAGCTGTTTTCTTCCTCCGTACTGCCTCCAGAAATAAAACTTCTTACTGGGCATAAATAAAATGCATAACCTTATAAACAAAAGGCGCGGCCAGGGCATTAACAGCAGAGTAAATTAAAATCGGTCCTGCAGATGCCGAATAGGGTTGAGAGAAAACCATTCTTAAAACAACAGTCATATAACTGTATAAAAAGAATAAAGAGAAAGTCATAAAAAGCTGAAAGATAAAATTACCCTCCGAAAACTTACCCTTCATTTTTCCCGATACAAAACCCGCCAAAGTTCTCAGCAATGCTTTTTCGCCTAAAAGGCCGGCGGTAACAATGTCTTCAATAAGCCCGGAAAAAAAACCGAAAACCTGGCCTTTTTCCGGAGATTTAATCAGGGAAAACTCTATTGTCATAAGCATAAGCAAATTAATACCCACTCCGTTTACACTTAAATATCTCTGCATTAAAACATGCAGAATAACCCCCGCAGCTAAACTCATAAGCATAGAACTTCTCCCCGGTTAATCATTCCTTCTGATCCCTGTTTTTTATAAGCACATGAATATACCGGGCATTTTGAGGATACAAAAAAGGAGCAAGCAATGCTTCCTTTCCCATGGAAAAATTCAGCTCTTCAACTTTTTTAATTTGTCCTACAGCCAGCCCCTGGGGAAAAATACCTCCGCTTCCGCAAGTGTAAATATAATCACCTGCCTTTATATCAGCATCAGATGAAATATAATCAAGTTTAACTTTCCAGTTTCCGTTTCCCGATATAACCCCGCGATATCCATCAAGTGTCATAGCCCCTGCCCTGAACTTATGGGAAGTAATCAGCAGAACCTTTGAGGAGCTTCTAAAAACTTCCTTTATCCTTCCCATAAGAACGCGCTTTTTTTTATCTATCTTGACAACCGGATCATTAACGCTCACCCCGTGTATATCGCCCCGGTTAATAATAAACTCCTCAAAATAACTTTCAGTAGGATGCAGAATAACCCGCCCTGATAAAGCCTCGGGAGGAATAAATTCATCATAACCATGCATCTGCCTAAGCGCATTATACTCCTTTAGCAGCATTTCAAGGTCCCGGGACTGCCTTCTTAAAACTTCATTTTCTTTTTTCAGGTTTTCCATACTTGTATGCAAATCGCGCAGCTCGCCTGCCCTGTTGCTTAATTTGTTTATTTGATCAAAAGGATATTCGATTACACGCAGGGAAGGAAAAAGAACATTTACCGAAAAATTTCTTATTTCCCGAAAAGGTTTGAAAACATTAGATAACAGCAGTACTGTAGAAAAGATAAGCAGTGTATAAAATATTTTTTTTGTCTTATTGCTCTTCACCTTGCTGATTTCCTCTCAAAATCCGGCATCCGAATTTTATAAAAAACCGGATGCTAATGAAGACAGCAATTAAATTTTAAAGATTTTTTTTTGCTTAAAGACCCAAATGTATTCAAGCAGCCATAAACCGGTCAGACCCTTTGTTCATGGCCCAGGGACCTAAGCTGATTTTTACGCAAATTATTCATTTGCTCGAGATATTTGCCGGCTCCCATAACCACACAATTCATCGGTTCATCTACAACATGTACGGGAAGTTCCGTTTCATCTCTTATTAGCTTATCAATTCCCCCTAAAAGAGCGCCGCCCCCCACAAGGACAATGCCCCTGTCAACTAAATCCGCCGACAATTCCGGCGGGGTCTGGTTAAGCGTTTCCTTTATAACCTTGATAAGTTCCTTCATAGGTTCATTAAGAGATTCTCTTATATCATCAGTAGAAATAAGGATTGTTTTAGGCAGGCCGGTAACCAGGTCCCTGCCCTTTATTTCCATTTCTCTTGACTCCGATCCGGCATAAACCGAACCGATTTTAAACTTAGCTTCTTCCGCTGTCCGTTCTCCTATAATAAGGTTTTCTTTTTCTTTAAAATTTTCTGCTATCGCTTTATCAAAATCATCTCCGGCTATTCTTATGGCTCTACTTAAAACCATACCCCCCAGGGATATAACCGCTACCTCAGTTGTTCCCCCTCCTATATCTACCACCATATTACCCGCCGGTTCGTGAACAGGCAACTCCGCGCCTATAGCGGCTGCCATCGGCTCCTCAATAACATAAACCTCGCGGGCACCAGCTCTCTCTGCTGATTCCCTGACAGCCCTTCGTTCCACCTCAGTGCAGGCCGAAGGCACGCTTATAACAATTCTGGGATGAAGAAGACTCTTGCGGGCATGGACTTTTCTTATAAAATATCTTATCATGCGTTCCGTGGTGTCAAAGTCCGCTATTACCCCGTTGCGCAGTGGGCGTACAGCCGTAATATTAGCCGGTGTCCTTCCCAGCATCCTTTTGGCATCTATTCCCACTGCCATTATCTCCCCGGTGTCACTATTTGTTGCCACCACCGAAGGTTCTCTTAAAACTATGCCCCTGCCTTTAACATAAACAAGTACATTAGCCGTCCCCAGGTCAATCCCCATGTCATTTGAAAAAAGTCCGTACAAAAGGTTAAACATCTATAATCTCTATTATACACTGCTGCCTGCCGTCGCCTTTTCTGTTATCTAAACGCAGCAGCCGCGTATATCCTCCTTTTCTTTCTTTATTTGCGGGGCCCAGTTCATCAAAGAGAATTTTAACCCCCTTTTTGGGAAGATACCGGGCAGCATATCTTCGCCTGCTTGTGGTATCTTTAGAAGCTCTGCTTATCAGGCGTTCTACCCTGCTTTTTATTTTTTTCGCACAGGGAACCGAGGTCACGATCCTCTTATTCTCTATAAGATGAAAAGTTAGATTTCTTATTTTATTTTTTTCTTTAGTCTTCAATTCTCCCCTCCATCTGATGCGCACAACTGTATGTCCGATTCTTTTTCCTTATTGAATTTTTCCATCTTTTCCCTAAGCTCATTCATATACTTATCTCCCAGGCCGGGCATATTTTTAATTTCCTCCTCGGTTTTTTCGGCAAGCTCCCCCAGGGTTTTAACCTTTGAGGCCTTAAGTATATTACAGAGTCTGGTGCTTAAATCCAGTTCCTGAACAGGAAGCTTAAGCATGCTTTCATCTATTTCCTCCGGAGCCTCTTCTTCCGGCCCCAATTCAACTTCGATACCCGGTATTTTAAAGGCCTCCGTTGTTTCTTTAAGAATTTCCGATGCATAAGCCACAGCTTCAGGAGGGTTTATGCTTCCGTCTGTCCATACTTCCAGAACAAGGCGGTCATAATCCAAATCCTGGCCCACCCGCGCAATTTCCACATCATAATTAACTTTTTTCACCGGCGAAAAAGCAGCATCCACAGGTATTACCCCTATCTCCGACACATCATCCTGTCTTTCAGAAGCAGGAACATAACCCCGGCCGCTTTCAACCACCACCTCCATATTAAGCTTGGCGTTCTCATTTAAAGTGGCAATATGAGCGTCGGGATTCATAAGCTTAATCGACTCATTCAGCTTAAAATCAGCCCCTTTAACCTCGCCTTTGCCTTCATAATTCAGGGTTATTCTCTGGGGCTGCTTATTATACAGCTTAAATCTCAATTGCTTCAGATTAAAAATTATTTCAATTACATCTTCCTTAATTCCTTCAATAGAGCTAAACTCATGAGGCGCCCCATCAATTTTCAAAGATGTTATAACCGCTCCTTCCATCGAAGAAAGAAGTATTCTCCTAAGAGAATTCCCGATTGTATGGCCATAGCCCTTTTCAAAAGGTTCACCTGCAAGCTTCCCGTACTTATCATCTAACTCCTGCCATTTTATCTTGGTGGGAATCTTAAAATCCCTTATTTCCATACTTTCCTCCTTTTATATATTTTAATTTTTTATTATTAAACGATTTACTTACTGTAAAGCTCTACAATAAGGTTCTCGCTTATATCGCCGCTGCAGAGTGTAATCTCATCTCTTTCGGGTAATCTTATAACCTCTCCGCTTCTTTTAGCTGTATCCGTCTTAAGCCACTCAGGTGAGGGCATTCCCTCATTTTCCTCAACAGATGCTTTTACAGCTTCAAGATTGACGCTTTTTTCCTTAAAAGCTATACGATCTCCAGGCGAAACGACATAAGAGGCTATATTACAAACCCTTCCGTTAACTTTTACGTGGCAATGGTTTATCATCTGCCGGGCCTCATTTATGGATAAAGAAAACCCCATCCGCCGGATAACATTATCCAGACGGGATTCAAGAAGAATCAGCAGATTAGCGCCTGTAGGACCAGGTGTTTTTTCGGCAATGGAAAAAAACCTTTTGAATTGTTTTTCGGTCATCTGAACACTGCGGCGAACCTTCTGTTTTTCTCGCAGCTGAATGCCGTAACCCGACGGCCGGGAAAAACGGGCAGACCCGGCATGCTGTCCGGGCGGATACTCCTTTTTTTCAAAAGAGCATTTTGCCGTTTTACACCTGCTTCCCTTAAGGAAAATCTTTTTGCCTTCCCTTCGGCATAATTTACACACGGGACCTCTATAAACTGCACACATAATTCAAACCCTCCTGGGCCGCGGCGGGCGGCATCCGTTATGCGGTATAGGGGTAATATCCTGTATGGACACAATCTTAAGACCCGCAATTTCAAGATTCCTAACGGCTGTTTCTCTGGATGACCCGGGCCCTTTAACCTTTACATCAACTTCTCTTAACCCGTTTTCTTTAACTGCTTTGTTCGCCACCTGACTAGCGGCAAGGCCGCCTGCATAAGCAGTTCCTTTTTTAGATCCCTTCATACCAGATGTGCCCGCCGAAGACCAGGCCAGAACATTTCCTTCCAGATCAGTAATAGAAGTTACGGTATTATTAAAAGTGCTTTTAATATATACTATGCCCTTTTCCACTTTTCTTTTTTTCTTCTTTTTTTTCTTTACTGTTTTTCGTTTTGCCATATTACAAACTGACTCCTTGCTGTCATTATATTCCCTTTACGCAAATGATTAATTCCCGAATTTTCAGACTTTCGTTTTCTTTTTAATAGGCCTTCCTCTTCCCTTGCGGGTTTTAGCATTTGTTCTGGAACGCTGCCCCCTTACAGGGAGTCCTCTTCTATGCCTTGAACCTCTATAGGAACCTATTGATTTAAGTCTTCTTATATCCTCTCTTATCTCTCTCTGCAATTCGCCTCCGGTTTTATAATCCTGTATGGCCTTTTGCAGATGATTTGCCTCATCATTAGTTAGATCTCCGGTTCTCTTTTCGGGATCCACCTTTGCTTTTTTTAACACTTCCATGGCAGTTACGTTTCCTATACCATATATATAGGTTAAGGCTATCTTTATTTTTTTATTTTTATTTAAATTTACTCCGGCAATTCTGGCCATATCTATTTCTCCTTAATACTCTAACCCTGGCGCTGCTTGTGCCGGGGATCCTTACACAACACCCGCACCACGCCTTTTCTTTTTATAACCTTGCAATTCGGGCATATAGGTTTTACTGAAGCTCTTACTTTCATTTTATTTTCTTCTCCTATACATTTTTATCCAGTCTATATATTACACGCCCCCGGGTGGGGTCCTTTTTCGACACTTCCACTCTAACCCTGTCCCCGGGCAAAATTCTTATATAATTAACCCTCATTTTTCCTGATATATGAGCCAGTATTTCACTCCCGATGTCCAACTTCACCCTGAACATGGTATTAGGGAGCGACTCTACTACAACCCCTTCTACTTCCAGCTTGTTCTCATCATTTTTAGTCATAAAACTTTTCGCTTATATTTGTAATACTTTCCGGGCCCCCTGACGTTAAAGCCACCGTGTTTTCAAAATGGCAGGATAACCTGCCGTCCGCCGTTGCTACCGTCCATTCGTCATCCATGCAGACAATTTGGCTCCCGCCTTCATTAAGCATAGGCTCCAGAGCGAAGACCATTCCTGTTTTTAAAAGAGGGCCTTTTCCTTTTTTTCCAAAATTGGGAACCCGGGGGTATTCATGCAGGTCTTTTCCTACCCCGTGGCCCACCAGATCGCGGACAACGCTGTAACCCGCATCCTCGGCAACCTGCTGAATACTGTATGAAATATCATACAGCCTGTTGCCCTCCTTCATATTTTCCGTGCCCTGCCTTAAAGCTTCCCGGGTGGTGTCTATAAGCTTTTTAGTACTTTTTTTTATTCTTCCCACCCCCCTGGTAAAAGCCATATCGGTATAAAACCCTTCTAAAACGCCGCCCAGATCGATACTTATAATGTCCCCGTTCTTCACACGTTTTTTCTTTGAAGGAAGCCCGTGAACAATTTCCTCATTTATCGATGCACATATTCTCCCCTTAAAAGGGGGGTTGCCATAATTTAAAAATGCAGGCTTTAATCTCTTTTTCTTAAACTCTTCCTCGGATATCCTGTCTAAATCATATGTGCTTATACCGTCTGCTATTTCATCCATAAGCCTGCAAGCAATCCGGGAAAGAAGACTGCCGCAGCGGCGCATTATATTCAGTTCATGTTCATTTTTTAGGTCTATCAACTATTTTCAAAGATTCTTTAAAGGGCGCTTTTAATATTCTCAAAAATCTCTTCTATATTTTTTTCGCCTTCTATTTTTTCCAGTATGCCTTTTTCTTCATAATAATCTTTAAGGGGCATAGTCTGTCTTTTATAATTGTCTATTCTCTTTTTAACAGTTTCTCTTTTATCATCCGCGCGGCTGATAAGCGGGCCTGAACACTTCAGGCACTTGTCTTTTAAATCCGGTTGCAAATACACATTGTACTGCTGCTTGCAGTCCGCGCATTCCCGACGCCCTGTTATCCGCTTTAAGGCCTCATCTTCACTTATGTCTAAGTAAAATACTTTATCAATATTTCTGAATTTTTCAAGTTCTCGGGCCTGTTCTATGGTTCTGGGAAACCCGTCGAGTATAAACCCATCCCGGGCATCGCTTTTATTTAAACGCTCTCGTACTATATTTACTACTATCTCGTCGCTTACCAGAGCCCCGCTCTCCATTATTTTTTTGGCTTTTAGCCCCAGGGGGGTCTGCTCGGCAGCAGCCGCTCTGAACATCTCTCCGGTAGAAATATGTGGAACCTGCAGAAACTCCGCCAGCCTGAGGGCCTGAGTCCCTTTGCCCGCTCCCATTATTCCCAGCATAACAATATTTTTATTCATTTTACGTTAAAATGCCTTCCTTTCATACGACCTTTTTTCATAAACCCTTCATAATGTCTCATTATAAGATGAGACTCCAGCTGGCCTACAGTATCCAGTGAAACTCCTACCACAATGAGCAGCGCCGTTCCCCCAAAATAAAAAGGCGCGCCGAAAATCTGCTCGAAATAATCCGGAAGATTCGCTATTATGACCACAAAAAGAGCTCCCACCAGGGTTAGCCTGGTAAGAACCTTGTCTATATAATCAGCAGTGGGTTTACCCGGCCTTATGCCCGGTATAAATCCGCCCCACTTTTTCATATTCTCCGCCACATCCCTGGGATTAAAAGTAATTGCAGTATAAAAATAACAGAAAAATATAATTAAAGATGAATAAAGCAGAGTGCGGGGCCAATAGCCCGGCCTCAAATATTGAGTAATGGTTTCCAAAATCGGCGATTCGGGAAAAAACTGAGCCAGCTGAACAGGAAAAAGCATTATGGCCATGGAAAAAATAACTGCTATTACCCCGGACTGATCAACCTTCAAAGGCAAATAAGTATTCTGTCCTCCGTACATTTTTCTTCCCACAACTCTTTTTGCGTATTTAACCGGAATTTTTCTCTGCCCCTGCTCAACAAAAACCACTCCGGCAGTTATTAAAACAATAACCGCCGTTATAAATATTCCGCCGAACAAGCTTATCTCCCCCACATCTATCAGACCCAGCAGGGTATTAATCCCGGCCGGCAGCCTGGCAATTATTCCCACAAAAATTATAAGCGAAATTCCGTTTCCCACCCCGTTTTCCGTTATCTGCTCTCCCAGCCACATAACTAAAATAGCTCCTGCGGTAAGAGTGAGAACAGTCATAAGCCTGAAACCCATTCCGGGTGAATGGACCACATTAACCCCTCCGGCTTCCATAGATTCCATCCAGAAAGTTAAACCGAAACCCTGTACAACCGCTATCGCCACTCCGAAATATCTTGTGTACTGGGTAATTTTTTTTCTTCCGGCCTCACCTTCCTTCTGAAGCTTCTCCAGGTGTGGGATAGTAGTCCTGAGAAGACTCATTATAATAGAAGCATTAATATAGGGCATTATTCCCAGAGCAAAAATCGAAAGTCGCCCCAAGGCCCCTCCGGAAAACATGTCAAGAAAGCCGAAAAGCGTACCGGACTGCTGCTGAAAAAACAACCTTAAGGCATTAACATCCACCCCGGGAACCGGAATTGCCGCTCCGGCCCTGTAAACAGCAAATATGGCCAGAGTATAAAGAACCTTTCTCTTTAAATCGGCAATTTTGAATATGTCGCCGAAACCTTTTAACATTTAATCTATCGTCCCGCCGGCGGCTTTAATTTTTTCAACTGCTCTGGATGAATAATCACACTGGGCAAAGTTTAACTTTTTATTTAAGTCGCCTTTTGCAAGTATTTTCACAGAACCTTTTCCCTTTATATAGCCCTTTTCCTTCAGCTTTTGAGGAGTCACCTTTTCTCCGCTTTTAAATTTTGGGCTTAATTGGCTGACGTTGACCGTTTCCACCTTTTTTTCAAATTTTTTATTGCTAAAGCCCCTTTTGGGAAGCCTTCTTACCAGCGGCATCTGCCCGCCTTCAAAGGCCGTTTTTATAGTGCTCCCGGCCCTATGTCCGCTTCCCCCCCGTCCTCTTCCGGCGCTTCTTCCCTTCCCCGAAGCCGGGCCGCGGCCCGTCCGGGGTTTCGATTTTTTTGCCCCCGGAGCCGGAGATAAATTATTTAAGCTGATCAATTCTTCTTTTTTCATAATTACTATACCTTTTTATCTCTGATGGCGGCAATTTCTTCTTTATTTCTCAGCATTTTCAATCCGTTCATAGTCGCATAAACCACATTAATAGGATTCCGCGAGCGCAGGCACTTAGTCAGTATGTTTCGGACCCCCGCTGCTTCCAGGACAGCTCTGGCGGCAGTCCCGGCAATTATACCCGTACCCGGGCCGGCAGGCTTTAAGAGAACTCTGGCGGCTCCGCATCTGCCTATAACCGTATGCGGAATTGTTTTGTCTTCTCTTATGGATACATTTTCCATCTCCTCTTTTGCCTTTTTCATGCCTTTTTGTATTGAAAAACGCACATCATTGGCCTTACCGATTCCTACTCCTACCTTGCCGTTGCCGTCACCAACTACAGCAAGTGTGGAAAAGCCGAATCTTTTGCCCCCCTTTACAACCTTGGAAACCCTGTTTATATTTACAATATGCTCTATAAATTCTTTTTGTTTAGTATTATCAGCCATTAGAACTCCAAACCCCCTTCTCTGGCTCCTTCCGCCAGCGCCTTAACCTGCCCGGTGTATTTATTATCCTGCCTGTCATACACTACCTCTGCCACCTTTTTCTTTTTGGCCAGCTTTGAAACAACCTTCCCCACTTCTCTTGCCTTTTCCACAGGATTTTTTAATTTCTTTTCGGCTACAGAAGGCGAGAGCGAAGAAGCGCCGCACAGCGTCTGTCCTTTCACATCATCTATAATCTGAGCATATATATGCCGGTTTGAGCGAAAAACGCAAAGCCGCATTCTATTAGATTTGTTTTTAATTCTTTTGGTCATTTTCCTGCCCCGGTAAAACCGCCTCCTATAGCGGACTTGCCCGCCTTTTTCCTTATTCTTTCACCCTCATATCGTATTCCCGCTCCTTTATAAGGCTCAGGCGGCTGAATATCTCTTATCTCGGCTGCTGTTTCTCCTACTTTCTGTTTATCGAAACCGCTTATCTGAATAATATTCTTTTCAACCGATGCTTCCACACCTTTTGGAAGTACATAATTAACCGAATGGGAAAATCCCAGATCAAGAACAATTTTGTTTCCCTGCACTTTCGCTCTTTTGCCCCTGCCTACAATTTGAAGGCGTTTTTTGAATCCACTGTCAACACCGACAATCATATTGTTAATAAGACTCCTGGTCAATCCGTGCAGGCCTCGCAAACGGCTGGTCTCAGCCTTTCTCTCCACTATTATCCGGTTTTCTTCCCGCCTGACTTCTATTCCCTGAGGAATAGTGTGGGAAAGCTTTTTACCTGAATTTTCC
>JBNJFW010000029.1:0-11253 GCA_051747165.1 Elusimicrobiota bacterium
GCGACGGCCCAGCAGAGGCCGGAATTTACCTGGAGCGATGAAGGTCATACATACCATATACAGATAGATAACAGCAGCAGCGGATTTAACTCCCTTGAAATAGATGATTCCGCAGTAGCGGATTCATCTTATACTCCCGGGAGCAACTTAAGTTCCGGCCAATACTGGTGGCGCGTCCGGGCCAAAAGCTCTTCCGGAATTGAAGGAGACTGGTCTGATGTATGGACTTTTACTATTGATGCTTCCGTACCGGACTCTCCCTCCCTTATTTCCCCGGAAAACGACTCTTATGTAAATAATAATCGACCGGCATTCAACTGGTCTGAAGTGCCCGACTGCAGATATCAGATACAGCTTAGCCCCGATTCCAGTTTTTCTTCACTTATTATAGATGAATCAAATCTGGATGTTACGGAATATACTCCTGTTGATTCCCTGTCAGACGGCGAGTATTACTGGCGAGTAAGAGCCCAAAATGAAATAGGTACAAACAGCGGCTGGTCTTCGATAAGAAGCCTTAGTGTAAATACAACCGTTCCGGATTCGCCTTCACTGGTATCCCCCGATAGCGGCAGCCAACTTATTGATCTTAACCCCACTCTTGCCTGGAGTGAGGTTTCGGATACTTCCGGTATTACTTATACGCTTCAAATTGATGACAGTTCCTCTTTTTCCGACCCTCTGCGGGAAGTCAGCGAAATAAAATCCAACATATACAGCGTCAGCCCTGCTCTTGAAGGCGGAAATCAGTATTACTGGAGGGTAAAAGCTGTGGACGGGGCCGGAAATGAGAGTCCCTTTTCTTCATATAGGACTCTAAGAATAGAGGGTTCCGAATGGTCGGTTTTTCCAATAATAAACTCTGCGCACGCGGCCGGCGAAGTCGGAGTGTATGAGAGTGCTAATGACATCCTGGCGCTTAAGGAGGATTATGATTATTATAAAGAGGGCATGTTTTCTTTTCGCTCCGATTTTAATATACCTTCTTCGGGCTGGGGAGGGTGGTTTGTTACTGAGGGGGATTCTGACGGAGATGAAACCAGATTTATGAGTCAGTATTCCGAGGGGTATGTATCCTTTTGGGTTAAGACCGAAAAAGATCTTCAGCTGGGAATACGCTCTCAAAACATAGAAGCCGGTGAAGAGAAATCAAATATCATGCTGGGGCGTGATATAGGAGTGCGGCTTAATGATGAATGGCAGCAAGTCACAGTCCCGATTTCCGAGTTTACAGAAAAAGAACCCCAGCTTGACCTGGAGCAGATGAAGGTTTACTTTAATGTAGCTGTAGTAGGTGCCGAAGTCGGCGAGAGCGAGGGTTCTTTCTGGATTGATGATGTCAGATGGATTTCCCCCGGTCTCATGGCTCCGGACGAAGCTAAAGTATACCAGGGACTTAAAAACAAACAGCATTCAAGCGGCCTGGTAAGAAGTTTCGAGTCCCTTGACTATGCCTATACATATGACCAGGGCCTTGCCGCGATGGCTTACATTTATAATGGTGACTATGAAAACGCTAGAAAGTTACTGGACGCTTATAACGAAGGAATAGGATGGCAGGAAGGCAGCGGATTTGCCCGGGCCTATAATGTTGAAAACTATGCGGTTATGGATGACTTTGAAGCTACAGTTGCAGGCCCGAATCTATGGATACTTCAGGCCATTATGTACTACCGCCACCTTACAGGGGACACATCATATGACCCGCTTATGAACAATCTGGCTCAGTGGCTTGCCGGCCTTCAGGATGCCACCGCAGATGGCGGGCTTGGTTTTGAGCCGGGTAACACTGCAAAATCCACCGAGCATAATGCCACCGCTTATGCGGTGTTTAAAAACTATGCCAGAACCATTTCAGACCAAAGTTATACATCCCGCTCCGGCGATATAGAGAGCTGGCTGGACAGCGTATGGGGCTACTGGTCAGGTGAAAATACCAGGCGCTTTAAAGTGGGCTCCACTGTTTCCGACATAGATAAAGCTCTGGATTGCTATTCTCTTCCTATTCTTGCCTTCCCCGACGGAAAGTATGAGGAGTGTCTTGACGGAGTTAATTCATTTTTCAGAACCCAGCATAACAGTCAGCGCACCGGAGCACTTATAGACGGGTATGATTTCGGCGGCCCCCATGGCAGCGATCCCGATAAAGACGCCGTGTGGCTTGAAGGTACCGCTCAAATGGCAATTGCCTATTATGAATCCGAAGATACAGGCAACCATGACTATTTTATACAGGAAATCGAAAAAGCCATAGCCCCGATGGGAGAAGATGCCCAGGGCCTTACTTATGCCACTAATGAGGGAACGGCTTACGGGTCATGGATTATGGATGGGCGTAATGAGTGTATCTCCTCCGCCTCATGGTATCTGTTTGCCAAAAACAGATTTAATCCTTTTTACCCCTTCCCTAATTTTGAAGTGGAGATTTATACAGTTGAAGATAACCTTCCCGCAGATAAGATTTCCTGGAGTTCTGTTCAGCTTCCCACTGAGTGGAAGACGGCAGACCACTACTTAAAGGTGACTTCCCGCCCTAACATAAGCAACTGGGGCATGCAGATATATACCGATAACCGGGCCGAAGATGCCCAGCCTCGCTTTTCGGGATCCGGAGAAAGCCAAAACTGCGCGGGTCTGATTGACACCGTGTGGAGCGACAGGAGGCTTCCCCTTGCGTGGAGGGTAAGTGATGAGAAGAGGGATGATTTAACGGTTGTTCAGGGCAGCGATGACTCCCTGTATTCTGAGGAGTTAGGAGGAGAGGAAAGTGAATATGCCTGTTTTCTATGGATGAAGGACCGCAGCACCCCGGACATACCGGAAGAAAACACAACACAATTTATGGACGGCGAGGATTATGTTACCGTATGGGAGTCAAGCCGGGGGATCCAGCATGCCGAAGGCACATGGGACATCATAGACAACCCGGTATATATATATATGGCCGCTAATTTTGCTAATGCCCTCACTCCCAGAAATTACAGTACAAATAAATTAGCATTAGAGTTTTTTACAGAATGAATAAAAAAATTATAACACTTTTAATATTGATGAGCTTAAACGCGGTGAGCGCCTATGCTTTTACCTCCCAGGAGTCCTATGAATTCAGGGCGGTGGTTGAGTTCGGAGCCCCTGATGAAGAACCTGAGTATTTGGAAGAAAAGTCTGCCACTATAGGCCAAGGCGGTGGTGTAATAAGGCTAAGCGACGGCTCTTATATAAGAATTCCTTCCGAAGCGCTTGATGAGAAAACAGAAATCCTTATGCAGAAACTTGACTTGGATCACTCTTCTTTTTCTCATTATTCTCCTCCTGTGAAGTCCGAGATACCCAGTCCCAAAAACCTCTACCGATTCCGGCCCGAAGGACTGCGTTTTAAGAAACCGGTCACGCTGCACTTGCTTGCAGGCGAGTATCCCCATAACAATTATAATTACACTCTATTTAAAAGAGATGATTTTTTTCAGGAATGGGATATGCTGGGCGGCGAAATGAAAACAGATGAATCTAAAGTTTTTGTACACGCCGGTATAAGCTCTTTCAGTATATTTGCCATATACGCCGTAGAAGGATTGGATGCTTCCGATTTCCGGCCCAAGCAGAGAATAGTAACACCGGACGAAAAAGCTTCTTTTGAGGGCCTAGCGGCTCAGGACACAACAATAAAGATGTTTGACGTAAGGGGCAGACAGATCCGAACTGTAACAAGTGATTCCGGGTATAAATGGGACGGCAGAGATGATTCCGGGCGTTTTGTGGAAAGCGGAGTATATATATATCAGTTTAAAGCGGAAATAAACGGGGAAATGGAGCTTGTTTCCGGAATGATAGCGGTGGCCAGATAATGTTTAATAAAAAAATAACAACAATATTAATCTTAATGTTTCTAACGGCAGGTAATTCATATGCGGCGTTTATGGATGCGGGCCATTCCGCGCGAGCCATGGGAATGGGAGGAGCTTTCACTGCGGTAGCAGATGACGGTAATGCTCCTCTGTGGAATAGCGCGGGTCCTGCAACTGTTGAAGAACTAAGCCTTAATTTTACTCATACCAAGCTGTTTACAGGGCTTGACGGGGTTGATTTATCCCAGAATTATTTTTCTTTTATTTTCCCAACTGCCGGAATCAGACGGCTTATGAACTTCGGCACATTTGCTGTTTCATGGACTAATGTAAGCGCACGCGACCTTTACAGCGAAGACGCCATTATGTTCTCATATTCCCTGAAATTAAATCGTTACCTGGACGCCGGAGCCGGGCTGAAGTATTTGAGCCGGATATATATACTCGATAAGTATTCCGAGGATTATAGTGCATTCGAAGACAGAAGTTCAGCTACTGATTTCAGCGCGGATGCCGGAATCATGGTCCGTCCTTCGGGCAACATGGATGAAGGATTCAGGATAGGCCTTTCGGCTCAGAATATAATACCCGCGGACATCGGCATAGATGAGGAGGAGATTATCTCTCCTGTTTACAAAGCAGGTGTTTCATATAAATTGCCGCCGCTGCGCATGTTAAACACCATAAGACTAAGCGGAGGCTATGTGACGCTCGATATGTCCTACAGAGACCAGGATTGGGGACAGGAAAAGCATAAAATAAACACTAATTTCGGGCTGGAAACTAATTTTCTCCAGGACAGCCTTTCCCTGCGATGCGGCGTCAATATGGATGAAGCGGCTCTGGGTGCGGGATACAAAACAGAAATTGAAGGTATTGCCACCGAATTTAACTATTCTTTTGCCCTGCCTTTTAATATAAGAGACAGCTACGGCACTCACCGTTTTTCGGTTGCTACATCTTTTTAAATTTACCTCTCTGGTTTTATAAAACTACTGCCTATTAGAATATGAATTGGACATAGAGTCCTTCAAAAGTTATAATTTTCTCACCATGAAAACGCCACTTTATGATGAACATGTAAAAGCAGGGGCCCGAATGACCTTTTTTGCCGGATGGCATATGCCTCTCTACTATGATTCGATATTAAAGGAGCATTCGTTCTGCAGAAGAAAAGCCTGTGTTTTTGATACATCTCACATGGGCAGAATCCGCTTTAGAGGGAACATTGCGAAATCGGGTATTGAAAAAGCCTTCACCCGTAATATAAGCAAAATTCCCTCCGGCAGAGCCCGCTACGGTTTTGTTCTTAACGAAAAGGGCGGTATTATTGATGATATGATAGCTTTTAAAGTATCCGAAGACGATGTTCTTTTTATTGTTAACGCCTCCTCTTCAGTAAGAGATATTAAGGCAATGAGAAATTATATTCAAAGCGGGGAAATAAAAGATGAATCCGGTGATTACGCCAAAATAGATCTCCAGGGACCTGCCTCGGACAGCATTCTAAAAAAAGTATTAAGAGTAGAGTCCTCTTTAAAGCCTTTTGCCTTCAGATTCTTAAAGATATCATCAAAACCGGTTATGCTCAGCCGAAGCGGCTACACCGGAGAGAACGGCTATGAGATTTATACTCCCGCTTCAAATATTTCAGATATATGGGCAAGTCTTTTGTCCTCCCCCGATGTCAGACCCGCCGGGCTGGGTGCAAGAGATATACTAAGGATGGAAATGGGCTACTGTCTTTACGGCAGTGACATAAGTGAAGATATTACGCCTCTAGAAGCCGGCCTTGAAAAGTATGTAGATTTTGAAAAGGATTTTGCCGGCAAAAAGACTCTCTTAAAACAAAAAAAGAAGGGAATCTCTAAAAAAAGGGTGGGAATAAAATCCCATTCCAAACGTGCTCCCCGCCGGGGTTACCAGATATTTTGCGGGGACAAAAAGGCGGGAAAAGTTACCAGCGGCAGTTTTTCTCCCTCTCTTCAATGCGGAATTGCCTTGGCTTATGTGGAGAGCGGCTTAGAAAAAGTTGGCACTCAACTGCAAGTTGAGCGGGGAATTAATGCTGAAGTCAGCCAGCTTCCCTTTTATAACAGAAGTAGTACTTGAATCTATAATAAGAAAGGAAAAAAAATGAAGTTATATTTTAGCAAAGATCATGAATGGGCCCGGCTTGAAGATAATGAAGCTACCGTAGGCATAACAGAATATGCCGTAGAGCAGCTCGGAGACGTCACTTTTGTTCAGTTTCCCGAAAGCGGAGAAAAGTTTAAACAAGGAGACGTTTTATGCGAAATAGAGTCGGTCAAGGCTGCCAGCGAGATTTTCGCTCCTTTTTCAGGGGAAATTACTGAACTAAATACCATGCTGGAAGATTCACCTGAAACGCTGAACAATTCACCTGAACAGCAGGGATGGATCCTTAAAATGCGCGTCAGCGATATAAACCAGACTGATTCGCTTATGTCCGCCGGAGAGTATGCTGATTATTTAAATAAAATTGACTGAAAAAAATAGTTTTGATAAGGATATAAGCCCGCTGCTTAAAACTACCGGGGCAAATTCAATAGAAGAGCTTTTCTCTGATATCGGACAGGAGCTCAGATGCGAAGATCTGAAAATAGAAGGGGGCCTCAGCGAATTTGAGGTATTGGACAGGTTAAAGGCAATATCCCGAAAAAACAGAAACCCGGCTATGAGTTTCTCCGGAGGGGGTTTTTACCGGCATATCATTCCGGCCGCGGTTGATTCTATATCATCCATGGGAGATTTTTATACCGCATATACTCCCTATCAGGCAGAATGTTCCCAGGGAACCCTTCAGGCAATGTTTGAGTATCAGAGCGCTGTTTCGGAACTTACGGGAATGGAAATCGCAAACGCCTCTCTTTATGACGGCGGAACCGCGCTTGCCGAAGCGGTTTTGATGTCCATGCGACTGAACTCTAAAAATAAAGTTTTAATCTGCGAAGGAGTAAACCCTCTTTACAGAAAGATTATAAGAACATATTTACACAATACCGCAGCAGATTTAGTTGAAATTCCTCTTGATAACTTTAACTGTGATTTTGATGCTTTAAAAAATGAAGCAGACGAGACTACTTCCTGTATTGTTTATCAAAGCCCTAATTTTTTCGGGTCACTGGAAGATGGCTCGGCTGTCTCGGATATTGCCCATTCAGCCGGTGCTATTTCAATTGCTGGTTTTAACCCTTTATCCCTGGGAATACTTAAAACTCCGGGCGAATGCGGGGCAGATATAGCGGCAGGAGAAGGCCAGCCCCTGGGACTTCCCCTGAGCGGAGGCGGCCCTTATCTTGGAATCCTTGCTTCAAAAAAGAAATTTATAAGAAAGCTTCCCGGAAGAATAGTTGCCGAGACAAAAGGCGAAAAAGGTAAAAAGGGCTATGTGTTAACGCTGCAGGCCAGGGAACAGCATATAAGGCGCCAGCGGGCCACTTCAAATATATGCACCAACCAGAATCTTTGTGCGTTAAGGGCTCTTGTATTTTTATCTTTGCTGGGAAATGAAGGAATGCGGGAGCTTGCCTCTGATAATTATAACTGCGCTCACGGCGCCGCTGAAATACTGTCCGCAATAGAAGGAGTCTCTGTTAGCAATGATGCTTTCTTTAACGAGTTCTGCCTTAAACTTCCCGTAAGTGCCTCATCTGTATACGAAATGCTCATAGCAAAAGATATAGAAGCCGGTGTCCTTCCCGGAGAATATTACAAAGGTATGGATAATCTTCTTATTGTTGCCTTTACCGAGAAAACCACAAAAGAAGATATTTTGAGGTTTTCCCGTGAACTAAAAGCAGCTGTGGATAAACAAAGGAAAAAAAGATGAAATTGCCCCCAAAATCTTTTGAGCACAAGTTTATTCCCCCGGAATATTTAAGAAAAAACCCCATGCGCATTAAGTCCATGACAGAGCAGGAAACTGTAAGGCATTTTTCCAGACTGGCTGCGAAAAATTTTTCACTTGATAAAAATTTTTATCCCCTGGGATCGTGCACAATGAAGTATAATTATCGTTTTCTTGAAAAAGCGGCCGCGATTCCCTCTTTTGCAAACGCTCATCCTTTTTCCATGATTAACAGCAAAGCCCGGGTTTTCAGCCGGGGTTCCCTGGAATCTATGTGCATGATGCAGGATCTTTTAAAAGAAATATGCGGCATGGATGCGGTATCCCTTCAACCCATGGCCGGGGCTCAGGGTGAGCTTACCGGGCTTTTAATTGCAATGGCCTATCACCACTCACGAGGTGAAAAAAGAAGCAAAGTAATAGTTCCGGATACTTCTCACGGAACTAATCCGGCTTCCGCCGCCCAGGCCGGCTGTGAAGTAATAACTGTTCCTACCGCAGCAGACGGAAGAATGGACATTGAACAGTTTAAAGAAAAAATTGATCTAAACACTGCGCTTGTAATTCTTACTCTTCCCAATACACTGGGCCTCTTTAACCACAACATTATTAAAATAGCTGAAATTGCCCATAAAAACGGTTCTTTGATGTACTGCGACGGAGCTAATCTTAATGCAATTATGGGTAAGGTCAAACCCGGTCAGCTCGGCTTTGATATTATGCATGTAAATCTGCATAAAACATTTGGAGCCCCGCATGGGGGAGGAGGCCCCGGCGCCGGGCCTGTCTGCGTTAAAAAAGAGCTGGAGAAATTTCTTCCCAACCCGCAGCCGGTCAGAAAAAAGGACTCTGTTATATTAAAAAACAGCAGCAGCAGTATCGGAAGGATGGCTCCTTTTTTCGGTAATTTCGCTGTTATGCTTAAATCCCTGGCTTATATCCTTTACATGGGTGCAGACGGCCTCCGGCAGGCCTCGGAGAAGGCCGTTTTGAATGCCAACTATTTAAAAAACAAACTTAAGGATTATTACCATATCCCCTATGCAGGCAGATGCATGCATGAATTTGTTCTTTCAGCTGCTATGTTTGCAAAAAAGGGGGTGAAAGCAATGGATATAGCAAAATATCTTATAGACAGGGGCATACATCCGCCCACCGTTTATTTTCCTCTTCTGGTAAAAGAAGCCATGATGATTGAACCGGCTGAAAGCGAAAGCCTTAAAGAACTCGACCGTTTTATAGATGCAATGATTGAAGCCGCCGAGCTTGCAAAAAAACAGCCGGATAAAATCAAAAATACCCCTCGATTATCAGAGACCGGCCGGCTCAATGAGACGCTGGCGGCAAGAAATCTTAAAGTCAGGAAAGAATGCTATGAATAAATGGTTTTTTATTGATAGCCCTCCTCTGGATGGAAAAAAGAATATGGAGATAGATGAAAGTATTTTTGAAAGTTATAAAAAATCAAAAAGTCAGCCTGTATTCAGGCTCTACAGCTGGTCGCCTCCAACTATTTCACTGGGGCGTTTTCAAAAAAAAGACAAGGTGCTGGATTTAAAGGCCTGTTGCGCGGACGGGGTGGAGATAGTACGCAGAATAACAGGCGGAGGGGCAATATACCACGGGGACGAAATAACTTACAGCATTACCTGCTCCGCTTGTGAAATAGGAGCCCGGAGCGTAAAGGAAGGATATTTAATCCTGGGCTCTTTTTTGATAGAAGCTTACAAACAAGTCGGACTGGACGCCTGTTATAACTTTCAAATCGGCTCCGGCCGGGGAAAGCCTTCCCGCTTTTGTTTTTCAGGAATGGAAGAGTATGATATTGTTGTAGATAAACTTAAAATGGGCGGGAATGCGCAGCGCCGCTCAAGAGATACAATTTTTCAACACGGCTCTATTCCTTTAAGCTACAATAAAGAAAAGATACAAAAGTATTTTAAAGTGCCGGTCTCTCCGGCTTCAAAACTGTTTTTTTTAAAAAAATATTCAGATATGGACCCCCGAAAATTCAAGAAAATTTTAATAGAAAGCTTTTCCCGCCAAATGAAGGCCAAACTGGAGAGAGCAAATGTCCCGGCCGGCGTGGCTTAATAAAAAGATAAACCCGGGTAGGCTGGTTAAAACTTCAAAAGCTTTAGCCGGAAGAGAAACTGTCTGCCGCCGGGCCCGCTGCCCTAATATAGGGGAATGTTTTTCCCGGGGAGTAGCGACTCTTCTTATACTGGGTAAAACATGCACCAGAAATTGCCTTTTCTGCTGTATGGAAAAAGGCATCCCGCAAGCCCCGGACCCTTCGGAGCCGGCTGCGGTTGAAAAAACTCTCCGCAGGCTGAATATTAAACACGCGGTACTTACCAGTCCCACACGAGACGACCTCTCCGACGGCGGCGCTGAGCACTTCGCTATCTGTGCCCGGCATGCATCAAAAGCCGCTTCTACGGTAGAACTTCTTATTCCCGATTTTCAGGGAGAGGGCTTAAAAAAAACAGCTTTAAGTTCCGCAGAAATAATAGGGCATAACATGGAAACAGTTGAAAGGCTTTACTTTATTCGTCCCGGTGCTTCATACCGCAGGTCTCTTAAAGTCTTAACCATGCTGAAAAAAATCAGGCCGGATTTAAAAACCAAATCGGCTCTTATGCTTGGCCTTGGAGAAAAAGAAGAAGAAATAATCAAGACTATAAGCCACATTCGCAGCACCGGCTGCTCGTATTTGAGCCTGGGGCAGTACTTAAAGTCATCCCGCAGCGGTTATCCCGTACAGGAATATATTCATCCAAATAAATTTGATTTTTATAAAACCAGGGCCCTTGCCATGGGCTTTGAATATGTTCGGAGCGGGCCTTATGTTAGAAGTTCATATATGGCGGATTCTTATGTATGAGGCGGCTGTAATAGGAGCGGGGCCGGCGGGGTACAAATCTGCCCTTAAACTGGCCTCCGCCGGAAAAAAAGTCTGCCTCATCGAAAAATCAAAAGATAAAATAGGCGGGACCTGCCTTAATTCCGGCTGCATACCGGTGAAATCCATTATTGAGTCAGCGATTATATATGAAAAAATGAAAAAGGCCCGTTCATTCGGGATTACATGTTCCCCCGGTCCGCCGGAGATGTCAGAAATAACAGGGGCCGCCATTAAAAATATATCAGAATTAAAAAAAGGCCTTAACTTTCTTTTAAAAAAATCCGGGGTGGATATAATATACGGCAAAGCATCCTTTAAAAATGAAAAGGAATTAACTGTTGAAGGCAGACCCTCCGTCAGGGCAGAATCAATTATTCTGTGCACCGGTTCCGCTCCCCGCGTAATCTCTGCGTTTGATATTGACGGAAAGAATATAATAAACAGCAGCCATCTGCTTGATATAAAGAACCTTCCCGAAACAATTCTTTTAGTAGGAGGCGGTTATATAGGCTTAGAACTTGCCTGCGCTTTTTCTTCTATGGGCTCAAAAGTTACCGTTATAGAAAGGCTCCCCCGAATCCTGGCACATGAAGATCCTGCAATGACAGATGCTCTGAAGCGTATTATGA
>JBNJFW010000030.1:0-11152 GCA_051747165.1 Elusimicrobiota bacterium
CTATGTAACGGGGGCCTTTTCTCAAATTTGCAAGCAGGGTGTTTTTTTTCTATACTTAACATAATGTAAATAGTGGTACTTTGCTTGTCGGGATATGCCTGATGAGCCCGTGTAAACGGACCGGAAAGGAGAAATAAATGATAAGTTATGAAAGTGTTTTTGCACTGCCGGCAAGTATGCCGGAAGAGGAAAGAAAGAGCTGTATTGAGGAAGCTGAAAAAGCAATAACCTCAAGTAAAGGCAAGCTTATAGAGTCTGAAGATATGGGTGAGAAGCAGATGGCTTATATTGTTAAAGGCCATAAAAGGGCTTATTACCATTTGATTAGGTTTGATGCGCCTCCCGAAGCCTTTAAATCAATAAATGATTACTTTCGCTATAATGATTCTTATATAAGAAGCCTTACAGTCAAGAGAGAAGAGGCAAAAAAGGAGGCTTAATTATGTCTGCAAGCGCAAATTTAGTTGTATTGATGGGAAATCTGACCCGTGATCCCGAAGAAAGGTTTACGCCTGGTGGGAAAGCGGTTACCACTTTGCCCATAGCCGTGAACAGGTATTATACTGATAGAGATTCCGGCAAAAGGGTAAATGCGGTGGATTTTATTGATGTTTCCGTATGGGGAAGAATGGCGGAGAATTGTGTTAAGTACCTTTCCAAGGGAAGGCCTGTTTATGTCGAAGGGCGCCTGTCTGTAAGAAGGTGGGAGAGTCCCAATGGAGAGGCAAGGTCTAAGATGGAAGTGGTGGCAAGAAATGTTCAGTTTCTGGGGGGCAGGAGCCAGGATAGTTCGGAGGATTATGATTCAGCCGGTTCTTCACAAAAAAGGGCCGGTGAGGATATGCAGAGAAAGGATTCAAATATAGATGAGGAGATACCGTTTTGATTAGAGACAGGAAAAAGAAAATGAAGTCCAGAAGAAAGCGTTGCAGATTCTGCCGCGATGGTACTGATATAGATTATAAGGATACGGAGCTTTTAAGTTCCTTTATGCAAAGCCGGGCCAAAATAGTTCCCCGCTCGCTAAGCGGTAACTGTGCGAAGCATCAGAGACTTCTGACCAGGGAAATAAAGAGGGCTCGCAATCTGGCTCTTCTTCCATTTGTAACCTGATTGCTTAAACCGGGAGAGAAAAAGTTCAGGTAAGATTGGCTTCGGCCTTTTTAGTTTTTGGAGGACTGAGATTTTAGTTGCCTATATTTTATTTTTTCTGGCCTGCGGGTTATGGTTTAAAGCCGCGGCCGGTTTTAACAGGGGTCTTGAAAGCAGAATTATAATAACGGCGGCCGGCTGGGTGGTGCTGGCGGGCTTTTTTATTTTAGCTGTTAATTATTTTTTCGGTGTGGATTTTATCCGCCAATCTTTTATTGCCGCCCGTGCTTCGGCCGGGGTTATGATGGCCAGGTATATTGATTACGGGCTGGGTGATCTGGATTATGCTTTTCAAAAGCGCATTTCGATCTTTTTAAATGCGTTTGCGGCTTTCGGCTCTTTAGCTTTGCTGGCTTTGGCCTGGATTTTTTGCGGGCTGTCTTCCCGATCTTCGGGCAAAAAAAAATTAAAGGCTTCTTTTGAGAGGTTCAGGCTGCCGCAAAATTTAATCTGGGTTCTTATAGTTTCCGGTCTGTTGTTTTTAACCGGTGGGTTTTTAAAGCAGGTGGGCATAAATTTGGGAGTCTTTCTTTTGGGTTTGTATTTTATCGGGGGGGTGGCTGTTGCGCTTTTTTTTATGAGGCTTTGGGATTTCAATTCGTTTATGAAGTGGCTTCTTGTTGTTGCCATGGTTATGACAAGCGGTTTTTATTTTTTCACTGCGCTGGGTATTGCGGATGTCTGGTTTAATTTCAGGCGCAAAAGCGGCGGGGCGAAAAAGAGTTAGGAAACAAAAAATACGGGAGGAATTATGGAAATAATACTTAAAAAGGACATAGAGAAGCTTGGCAAGTTTGGCGATGTGATTGAGGTCAGCGACGGCTATGCCAGAAATTATCTTTTCCCTCGCGACCTTGTGTGGCCCGCGGAAGGAAAATATCTGGAAAAAATAAAGCAGCTGGAAAAAAGCCGTGAGGCCAGGGTCATAAAAGAAAAAGATGAAGCCCAGGAGCTGGCACGGGAAATAGATAAGATTTCGGTGACAGTTAAAAAGAAGGTGGGTGAGCATGAAAAGCTTTTCGGCTCGGTGACCGCCATGGATATAAACAAAAAACTGGAAATGGCCGGGGTTAATATTGATAAAAAGGATATTGAGTTACCGGATCCTATAAAAAAACTGGGGGTTTATAAAGTTGATATCAATCTGCATCCGGAAGTTACGGCCAAGTGCAAGGTCTGGGTGGTAAAAGCCGAGTAGGTAATATTATTTCAGATTATGTTTAATTATCAGACTGCCGAAAAACTCCCTCCTCAGAATATAGAGGCGGAGATGTCTGTTCTGGGTTCTATGCTGATAGAAGAGGAGGCGGTTCTTAAATGCATAGATTTGCTTGATGCCGAAGCCTTTTACAGGACGCAGCACAAGCTGGTTTTCAAGGCCATATCCGCTATATTTCAGAAAAGTGAGGCTGTAGATATTGTCACCGTATCTGATGAGCTTCAAAAGAGAAATGAGCTTTCCAGTATAGGCGGAGCGGAATATCTAAGCGAGCTTGTAAATGGTGTTATAACCGCTTCAAATGTAGGTTATTACGCTAAGATTGTCAGGGATAAGGCTCTTCTCCGGGACCTTATAAAGGTTTCCTCCAGGATCATTGAGGAAGGCTACCGGGCTGAGGACGAACCTTATGCCCTTCTTGACAGGGCGGAGCAGCAGGTTTTTGAGATAAGGCATAAAAGCGTGCGGGGCGGTTTTGTGGAGCTTTCCGGGATGGTGGAAGACTCCATTGAAATGATTGAGAAGATATGTAACCGGGAAGCGGATGTTTCGGGTTTGATGACGGGATTTAGGAACCTGGACAGTCTTATGTCCGGCCTCCATAAGGGAAATTTAATAATAGTGGCGGGAAGGCCCTCTATGGGCAAGACGGCTTTGTGCCTCAATATAGCCCAGCAGGTGGGACTGGAGAAAAAAATACCGGTTGGTATATTTTCACTTGAAATGGCGGCGGAAGAACTTATGCAGAGAATTCTTTGTTCCGAGGCTCAGGTTGATTCCCGTAGAGTCCGGGACGGGGTAGTAGGTTCTAAAGAGTGGGCTTCTTTAACTACGGCTGCGGGAAGGCTTAAGACGGCTAAGATAATGATTGATGATACGCCTGCCCTTACTCCTCTTGAAATGAAGGCTCGGGCCAGGAGAATAAAAGCGCAGTATCCGGATCTGGGATTGATTATTGTGGACTATATTCAGCTTATGTCGGCTTCGGAAGGGCCTTCGGATAATCGCCAGCAGGAAATAGCTTTTATTTCCAGAAGTCTTAAAATAATGGCAAAGGAGATAGGGGTGCCGGTTATAGCTCTTTCGCAGCTCAGCCGTGCTCCTGAAAAAAGGGGAGGCGATGCGCGCCCCCGTCTTTCGGATTTAAGAGAAAGCGGGGCTATAGAGCAGGATGCGGATGCGGTTATTTTTCTTTACAGGCCTTCTTTTTATAAGAATCCGGAAGAAATAGGGCCGGATGAACAGGATATAGCTAAAGTTATAGTAGGAAAGCAGAGGAACGGCCCCACCGGGCAGGTTGAGATGCTTTTCCAGAAGCAATATACGAGGTTTAGAACGCTGACTCATCGCCGGGAAAACTGATTTGAGCAAAAAAATTTTAAGGCCGACCGTAGCTGAGATAAATCTTTCCGCTTTAAGATATAATATACAGGCCTTAAAGAATAAAGTCCGGACAAAGATTCTTGCTGTGGTAAAGGCTTCCGCCTACGGGCACGGAGCTGTTGAGGTGTCCCGGGTCCTTAGCGATGAGGGGGTGGAAATGCTGGGGGTAGCAACTATTGAGGAGGGCATTGAGCTCAGGGAAGCGGGTATAAGCATTCCTGTTTTTATTTTAGGTTCTGTTTTTCCTTTTGAAAATTACCGCTATGTTCTGGATTACGCTTTGACTCCTACGATTGCCAGCGAAAAATCAGCCCGCGCCCTTGAGGAAACAACCCGCCGGTTTTCGGCCCGTATAGCAGCTCATGTCAAGGTGGATACGGGAATGCGTAGAATAGGCATGAGCCCGGGTACTGCCTTAAATTTGTGGAATAAGCTTTCAAAGAGCCCTTATGTTATTCCCCAGGGAATATTTACTCATCTGGCCCGTGCGGATGAAGATGTCTTGTATACCGGCAATCAGATGAAGCAATTCAAGGATTTAATTTCCCGCCTTTCGCCTCCCCCTTTGCTTGCCCATGTTTCCAATACTGCGGGACTGGTAAATTTTTCCCAGTCCGGTTTAAATATGGCAAGGCCGGGCCTTGCTCTTTACGGGCTTTATCCGGATAGCATTCCGCGAGATTCTTTTAAGTTAAGGCCGATTCTGGAGTTTAAAAGTTCAGTTGTTTTTCTTAAGAATGTGGACAAAGGGACTCCGGTAAGTTACGGAGGGACGTGGGTAGCTCCGGGGAAGTCAAAAATAGCCACTGTATGCGTGGGATACGCTGACGGCTACCGGAGGGCTCTTTCCAATAATGCTGATGTTATTATAAAAGGCAAGAGGTGTCCGGTGGTGGGAAGGGTATGCATGGATATGATAATGGCGGATGTGAGCGCGCTGGATGAAGTCGAGGTGGGGGATGAGGTTGTTTTAATAGGCAGGCGGGGAGAAGAGGAAATAACTGCACAGGAGCTGGCTTTCAGAGCCAAGACGGTAAATTATGAGATTACCTGCGGTATTTCTTCAAGAGTGCCCCGGGTGTATAAAGAGAATTCTTATGAAAAAGCCGCTTTCTAAGATATTTGAAACCGCGGAAAGTTTAAGCGGCGGATGGCATATGCTGGGAAAGGTCTTTTCTGTTTTATTTAAAAAGCCCGATGACGTGTCCAATATCTACAAGCAGATGACCCGGGTGGGGTATGAGTCTTTGCCCATAGTTTTGCTCTCGTCGCTTTTTACCGGGATGGTGCTGGCTCTTCAGAGCGGGGTAGCTTCAACAAGAATATTCGACCAGGCTTTGTTTATGGGAACTCTTGTTTCTTTTTCAATGGTTTTGGAACTGGGCCCTGTTTTAACAGCCATAGTTATAGCCGGCAGGGTGGGAGCTTCAATTACCGCGGAGATAGCAACTATGAAGGTTACCGAACAGCTTGACGCCCTTTATTCTCTGGGCACTACTCCTGAAAAATATCTGGTTGCTCCTCTTTTTATTGCTATGCTGGTGATGCTGCCCATTGTTACTCTTTTTGCCAATGTAGTGGGTGTTTTCGGGGGTTATGTTATTTCCGTTTATAAGTTTAATATACCGGGAAGCGTTTATATAAATGATATTATAACCTATGTTACCAATATTCATGTTCTGCACGGGCTGATAAAGTCTTTTTTCTTTGCTTTTATTATTGTTACGATTTCCTGCTACAAGGGGCTTACTGCTTCGGGAGGAGCTTTTGGAGTGGGCAGGAACACAACCCGCGCGGTGGTAGCTTCAATAGTTACTATACTTATTTCGGACTATTTTCTTTCAACTATGCTGACTTCGCTGGGATTGATTTAAAATTATGTTTTTGTTATTTATGCTAATATGATGGTTTCAAATTATGATTAAAATAAGAGGACTTAAGAAAAAACTGGGGGACAAGGAGGTTCTTAAGGGAGTGGACCTTGATATTTATGACGGGGAAATATTTACCCTGCTGGGAGGCTCGGGGGAAGGCAAGAGCGTTTTTCTTAAAAATATTATCGGGCTTATAAAACCGGACGAGGGCAGTGTGGAAATAGACGGAGAGGAAATAACGCAGCTTTCTTATAACCAGCTTTTGAAAGTACAGGTTAAAGTTGGTATGATGTTCCAGGGAGGAGCATTGTTTGACAGCCTTAGCGTCGGGGAAAATGTTGCTTTCGGTTTAAAGAGGCTCACTTCTTACAATGAGGACGAAATAGAAAGACTGGTGCGTAAATATCTTAAGATGGTCCGGCTGGAAAGAGTTGAGGATGAGCTGCCTGAAAAGCTTTCCATAGGAATGAAAAGAAGGGTTGCCCTGGCCAGAGCCATAGCCACCCAGCCGAAATATGTCTTTTATGATGAGCCCACCACGGGTCTGGATCCCATAATAACGGAGGCGGTCTGTGATATATTTCTTGAACTCAGAAAGGAGTTGAATGTGACTTCGGTAATAGTGACTCATGAGCTGGAAACGGCGTTTAAGGTTTCAGACAGGGTGGGCCTGCTGTACAATGGGGTAATAAGGGAGGTCGAAACTATTGAAAAGTTTAAAAAATCCGATGACCCGTATGTAAAAGAGTTTATTAAAGGTTTTCGGGAGGCATAAAATGAACAGAGAAGCTAAGAAAAATGAATTTAACGCCCGGATAAAAACCGGTTTAATGATAGCCGGAGCTATATTGGCGGCGGGCTTTGTTATAATTAACCTGGGAGATGTGGGCTTCAGGGAAAAATATAGTTTTTATGTTCTTTTTGAAGATATAGCGGACCTGCCCCCGCAGGCGGCGGTTAAGATCTCGGGGGTGGAAGTGGGAAGAGTAAAGGAGGTTGAACTCTATAACGGCCGGGCCCGGGTAAGGGTGAAAATGGAGAAGGATATAGATTTAAGAAAAAACGCGCAAGCGAAAATCATGCGCATGGGGCTTATAGGACATACCTATTTAAGTCTTACCAGGGGCACGGCTGATTATCCCAGGATTAAAGACGGGGATTCCATAGAAGGAATAACTCCTCTTTCTTATGAGCAGGTTCTGGATAGTTTTATCGAAGGACTTAATGATGTTACAGCCCTGGTGGAGCGTATAGGTCAGGAGAAGGAAACCGTTGAAAATATTAATGCCGCTTTCAGAAGCCTTAAAGACTCCGGCGAGGCTCTGCAGCAGGCTCTGGGCAGCGAAGGCTACCGCTTGAGCAGGGCTCTGGATAATATAGCCTCCCTGGCGGAAAATGTTGATGGTGTTTTGCAGGAGGAATCAGAAATTATGAGAGAGCCGCTTGAAAAGCTCTCCAATGCCGCTCAGAAGCTGGATAATATTTTAGAAGAGTTGGGCGAGGGAAGAGGTCTGGCCGGTAAACTGCTGACTTCGGAGGAATATTCTTCCCGGTTTTCCGGGGTTCTTGATGAGATTTACCTGGCTTCGGAGGATTTCAGGCATGCGGTGGGCCGCTTTGGAGGTGTTAAAACTGCATGGCAGGCCGATGTTTATCACGATTTTAATAGTGATGATATAAGGGCTGGAGGCGGAATGAAGCTTATGGCTCCCTCCGACCGTTTTCTTTTTGTGGGGGTTGATAATTTCAGGGCCGATTATTCTCCTGTTTATGATACAGGCGGCGACAGGGTGAACTCTTTGACTTTGCTGGGCGGAAAAAGGAGGGGGCCTCTTGAGTTTTACGGAGGTGCCATACGGTCAACCGGAGGCCTGGGGCTGAATTGGAGATGGAATGAGGCCTTTGATACGGGAGTGGATATATTTGATTTTCATGCCGATTCCCCCAGGCTGAATGTTTCCGGGCAGCTAAGTCTTGTTGATTATGTAAAGCTGGGTGTGAGTTATGAAGATATTCTTTCCGAAGGAAGTCTGAGGACAGGGATATCGATTGATCTGCAGTGAATGGTTTTGAGTGCGTAGAGTGCGGATATGATTCGGTAAAATGGCTGGGCCGGTGTCCCGCCTGCGGCAGCTGGGATTCTATAGTAGAAAGAGCTTCCTTTAGCGCGGCGGATAAGAGCGGGGATTCAGAAGAGCTGATGTCCTGCGAGCCGGTAGCTCTGAAAGATATTTCCTCCGAAGGACTGGAAAAAATCAGTTCGGGTTTGAGGGGCTTTGACCTTCTTCTGGGTGGAGGCTTTGTCGCGGGGGAAGTTGTTTTGCTGGGAGGCCCGCCGGGAGTGGGCAAGAGCACTCTTTTTCTTCAGGTTGCGGGGAGTTTTTCTAAAAAAGGTAAAAAGGTTCTTTATATAAGCGGGGAAGAAAATCCGGCGCAGATAAAAACTCATGCTTTGCGTCTTGGAATTGAGGAAGCCAACATATCTGTTCTTTCTTCTTCAAAACTTGATGCGGCCGAGGATGAAATAAAAAAAAACAGCCCTGATATTATAGTTGTGGATTCAATACAGGCGGTGGCGGTTTCGGGGGAGTCTACAGCGGCGGGTTCGGTTAAGCAGGTTAAAAAAAGCACTGCCAAACTGGTATCCATAGCTAAAAATAATCGCTGCGTAGTTTTTATTTCAGGCCAGATTACAAAACAGGGAAGTATTGCCGGGCCCAAGATCCTGGAACATATGGTGGATGCGGTTGCTTATATGGATGTTATCGACTCCGATGTGAGAATTGTAAGCACCGCTAAAAACAGGTTCGGGCCTTGCGGAGACTTTCTTATTCTGAAGCTTACTTCCTCCGGTCTGCGGGAGCAGGTTCAAAGCCCGGCGTCTAAAGCCGCTGAAAGCATGGCCGGACAGGCTTTTGTATGCGTTAAAACCGGGGCACGCTATCAATATACTCATATACAGGCGCTTGTAAATAAGAGTTATTTTGAATATCCTTTAAGAAGGACAAGCGGATTTTCAAGGCAGAGGCTTTTGATGCTTTCGGCTATTGCTTCGAAACATATGAAGCTGAACCTCGGAACTTCGGACATATACCTTAATGCGGGAGGAGGGCTTAAGATTGCCGAAAGAAGCGCCGATATAGGAGTTCTGGCAGCTTTGTATTCCAATATAAAAGATCTGGCCCCGCCCCCGGCAACTGTTTTTATAGGGGAAGCCGGACTTGCAGGCGAAGTGTCAGGTGTTAATGATATTGAAAGAAGGTTGAAATTTGCGGCGGGCAATAGTTTTGAGAAAGCGGTAGTTTCTTTTAAAAACTCAAAAGTAAGGGTCCCCGGTATAAAGCTTTTTCCTTTAAAAAAGGTAAGTGAACTTAAAGATATAATTAAATAAGGGAGATTAATTAATGTTTGTTTATATAGCGAGACTTCTGGTTGTTATAGCGGGTCCGGTAATAGGGTATATTCAGGTATCTCAGGACTCCAGGGGTATTCTCATAGGCACGGCTGTGGCCGTAGGAGTTATAGGTGCGGAAATTTTAATACAGAAGGTCCATCTGGATGATATGGTGGCGGGCCTCATCGGTATAATTCTGGGGCTGGTGGCTGCAAGCCTTATAAGCTATGTGGTTCCGGCTCTCATGGATTCTCCTAATATTTCAGGACTTTTTGATACTTACCGGCTTCTTTTAAGTATAGTTTTGGCTTACATAGGCATGATTATAGCCCTTACTAAAAAAGGAGAACTGGATCTTCTGGACCGTGAGGTTAAGCTTACCGGCCAAAAACTTTCCAGGGGAGTTAAAATGGTGGACAGCTCGGCAATAATAGATGCGCGTATTCTGGATATAATTGAAGTCGGGTTTATAGAAGGAGTGCTTGTTGTCCCTACTTTTATCATGAATGAAGTGCAGGCGCTGGCCGATTCTTCGGATGATGAGAAGAGAAGAAAAGGCAGAAGGTCCCTGGATATAGTTAAATCAATGATGGAAAGCGAGAAAACCGTGGTAAAGGTTTATGAAAAAGATTATCCGGATATTAAGGAAGTGGACGCCAAGCTGCTTAAAATATGCAGGGATGTAAGGGCTAAACTTATAAGCTGTGATTTTAATTTAAGCAAAGCGGCTGAAGCCCGGGGTATTGAGGTTTTAAATGTAAATTATCTGGCGAATGCTCTCAAGCCCAAGCTGCTCCCGGGAGAAGCGGTAAAGCTTTTTATTTTAAAAAAAGGCAAGGATTCCGACCAGGGTATAGGTTTTCTGGATGACGGGACCATGGTTGTTGTTGACGGCGGAAAAAAGCATATAGGCAAGAAAGTAGAGGTAACTGTTACCAGCGTTTTGCAGAAGCCGTCGGGTAAGATGATTTTTGCCAGAATTGATTAGCGTTATTGTAATGGCCGCGGGCAGGGGGGAAAGGTTCGGGGGCCGAAAGCAGTTTTTTGATTTTTGCTCTACGAGTGTAGCCGGGGCTTCCTGCAATTTATTTTTAAATCTTGAAGGCCTGGAAAAGGTTTTTCTTGTTTACCCTCCCGATATGGAGCGCAGGGAGGTTGAAAAAAAGGCAAAACTTAATTCTTTGGTGGAGCTTGTGAGGGGAGGGGACTTAAGGGAAAAATCTGTAGAAAAAGGCCTGGATAAAGTTAAAAGTGAGTATGTTTTGATTCATGACGCCGCCCGCCCTCTTTGCCCTTTTGCTGTTATAAATAATGTGGTCAGGGAAATGAAAAAAAACGGGGCCGCGGTTCCGGTTTTAAGGCCCTCTTGTGCTCTGGGGCGACTCAGCGGTAGTTCTTTTGTTCCCCTGGACCGAAACAGTGTTTATTTAATTCAGACTCCCCAGGGTTATAAAAGCGCTGATATAAGAGCTGCTTATAAAAACAGGAAAAGCAGGGCTTATCCGGATTCTTCCGCAGTTGCGTATGAGCAGGGCATGAAGGTGAAGCCGGTGGAAGGCGACCGGCTTAACATGAAAATTACGGAGCGTGTTGATTACGAGTATTTATGCTCGAGAAAAAGGAAGTAGAAAAATGAGAACGGGAATAGGTTATGATATACACCCTTTGAGAAAAGGAAGGCATCTTGTTTTATGCGGGGTTAAAATACCTTTTCATATGGAGCTGGAAGGGCATTCCGATGCGGATGTGGCCCTTCATGCTGCGGGCGATGCCATACTGGGAGCGGCGGGACTGGGGGACCTGGGAGCCCATTTTCCGGATACGGATGATAAATACCGGGACATAAGCTCTCTTGCTCTTGTTGAGAAAATAAAAAATAAGTTGAAGAATAAGGACTATGAGGTAAATAATATTGATATTACGATTGTGTGCCAGGAGCCGAAGCTTTTTTCTTTTATTGGGGGAATGCGGTCTAATATAGCCGCGGCGCTTGATATCAGGGAATGTGATGTTAATATAAAAGCTACTACTAAGGAAGGTCTGGGCCCCGAAGGCAGGGGGGAAGCGGTTTCCGCAATTGCGGTGGCCACTATTATACCTGCTCCGAAAACATGAATATGAATAATTTTA
>JBNJFW010000031.1:0-10961 GCA_051747165.1 Elusimicrobiota bacterium
TCCATCTTATGAGAAAATATGGTAAAATATAATAAAATCGTAAGGGAAAACGGGTCCTTAACTAAGCTGGTTTCCGGAATTGATACGTTTTAGAAAAGGTGATATATGTTAAAGAAAACAATAAATTTATTGTAATAACTATTTATGTGTATTTTGGAAAATGGAGGTAAAAACCAATGAATATTAATTATGACTCAAAATATGATTTGCTGTATATTAAATTTGCAGAAGGTAAACAAGAAGTAATTAACAAAAATCTTGACGAAGACATAACTATTGATGTTGATAAAACCGGGAAAATTACTGGAATAGAAATTCTCTCTGCTTCTGATCATATTAATTTAGAAAAACTTTTCCCTATAGAATCAAAAAAAGTAGTAAGCGCATAAAAAAATATTTTATCAATGCGTGAAACAGGGCAAGGGTGAATGTGTGGAGTTATTGAAGCCCTCGCCTTCCGGCTTCGTGCTTTTCAACCCCAACAGCTTAAGGAACCCCGCCATCTTTTCTCTTATCGGGGCCATTGCTCTGGACCTTTTTGATCTTGTATCGTAATTTGTATCACTCAGCAGGGTAAAATCCAGATCTTCGCTCAGCCGGTGATAATTGAGGTGCATCTTATTCAAAAGAGTGCCGCCCTTGAAAACAAGGTTTTTTCCAAGGTCAGAATAAATATGATTTAAGACTAAAGTAAGATAAAAATCCTTCTCTATTATTTCCTGCCTGAAACCCTGTTCCTGAGCCACTGCAGGGATTATTTTAGGTAAGTTCTCTCTATTCATTAATGATGAGTTTCCACCTGTTATTTATTCTGCCTTTATTCTCAGACCGTCTGTAAAGCGGGATATAACCTTTGCCACCAATCTTTATCTTCCCTAACAGTTGTGTGCTGACATCTGATTTTTCCAGGAAATACCCTATACGCCTTTTCACGCTATCTACAGGATACCGCTCTACATATTCAGTGAATTTCTTTATATTTATCTTATCCGCCTGTTCTGCCAGTATATGCCCCGCCCGTTTAACATCATAAGCGACAAAAGTGTCGATCAGCGAGCGTTCCTTTGATGAGAAGACAACTTCTTCATTTTTTATTTTGCGGGCCTCCAGACCATACAGCCTGTCTCTCTTAACTTTTATAAATTTGTAAGAAACTCCAAAAACTGTCTTGACCTTAGAATACTTATCATTTATCACATATATTTTTTGGGAGACCTGATCAGTAAAGCCGTAGGAATTAAAAACTGGATAATAGCCTATATAATATTTTGCTTGTTTCGCAAGGGATTTAGCTATCAGATACTCATTACCCTGCCAGAGGCCTTTAGGCGCTTTCATGGGTATAAACAGGTAAGTATTGCTTGTGATTGTCTTTAACCGTCTTTTTTCCAGAAGTTTTTTTATCAAATAATCCGCTCTCTTTATATCAGGATAGAACTTGCGGATCATTTCGCGGGTATAGATCTCTCTGTTCTCATATTCCAATCTGTTTATTAATTTAATTTCTTTTTCTGAAAGAGTCATTGCTGTTAATTTTGGTTTACCTATTTACCCTCATGGGGGTATTTTATACAACTGTAATTAACTTATACTATGTATCAACAGCTTTGTCAAATGCAGGATTTATCAATATATCCCCATGTCCGAATACAGGGGCTTTACGGCATTTGTTTGGTACAGTATCGGAATTTCTAACTAAGTTTGCTGCCTTGGCCCTCTTGGATATTAAGTGACTGATTTATTGACCGAAAACTATTTGCCCTTTATCTCTTTTATTCATATTGCTGAAGTATAGGACTTTTAGTCGGTTATCCGGTAATATTCAGGGCTGTATACTGGCAATTTTTTTTAATTTTATTAATATAAAGAAGATTTTGATTTGACATAAGCACCATAAATTGATAATTAGAATAATCAAATTTTTAAGTCTTTTCGGCTGTTGAGCTGTAAAAAAAGAGAAATAATAAAAACTATTCAGGAGAATAAAAAATGGCAGTACCAAAAAGAAGGCATTCTAAGTCCAGAAAGAAAAGAAAGAAGGCAGGTAAAAAAGAGTGGAAGGCGAATTACAGTTTGTGTCCTAAATGCTCCCAGGCAAAGCTTCCTCACCGGGTTTGCATGGAGTGTGGTTTTTACGGGGACAGGGAAGTATTTAAAAAGGAAGAGTAAGGGATAAGAGAAGTCCGGATGACCTTAAAAATAGCCGTAGATGCTCAGGGCGGAGATAAAGCTCCTGCTCCCAATATAGAAGGCGCGATCGCTGCTCTTCAACCCGGGGGACTGGGGAATATCGCCAGAAAACAGGATATTGAAATTGTGCTGGTGGGCAAAAAAGAGATGATAAAAGAAGAACTGGCCCGGCGGCATGTGTCCACTCTTCCCATTGAAATTGAAAATGCTACCGAAGTGGTTGAGATGGATGACTCTCCTATGGATTCCACAAAAAACAAGCCGGACTCATCCATCTCCGTAGGCATAAAGCTGCTGAAGCAAAAGAAAGCGGATGCTTTTATAACCGCGGGAAATTCAGGAGCTATGATGACATCGGCGGTTATGAACCTGGGACGTTTAAAAGGCGTTAAGAGGCCTGCCATTGCGGCCGTGTTTCCCACCGTGGATGATCCCTGCGTTATTGTGGATGTGGGGGCAAATGCCGAATGCAAACCCAAGCATCTGTATCAGTTTGCGGCCATGGGGGAGGCATATGTCAGGTATGTGTTTAAAAAAAGAATTCCGCGCATTTCTCTTTTAAGCATGGGCCATGAGGAAGGAAAAGGAAACACTCTCACCCGCACGGCCTATAAGTTTTTAATAGAGAGCGATATGAATTTCATAGGCAACATTGAGGGCGGAGATATAATAAAAGGGGCGGCCGATGTTGTTGTATGCGACGGATTTACCGGTAATGTGGTTTTGAAATTCGGGGAAAGTGCGGCCCAATCCCTGTTTGATATGCTTAAAAAGGAAATAGGAAAAGGTATTTTTCGAAAGCTGGGCGCCGGCATGATGAAGGGCGCTTTAAAAGATGTTAAAAAACAGGTGTTATATGAGGAAGTGGGAGGGGCCCCGCTTCTGGGTATTAACGGCACATGCATAATATGCCACGGGATGTCAAGCTCCCTGGCCATAAGAAATGCCATTAACGCGGGTGCCGAAGCGGTTGAACAGGATTTAAATAAACATATTGAGGAAAAGCTGGGATGAAAAAAGCGCGGATAACAGGAACTGGCTCGTATCTTCCGGAAAAGGTTCTCACTAACAGAGATCTGGAAAATATGGTGAATACAAATGATGAGTGGATTGTTAAGCGCACCGGAATAAAAGAAAGGCGGATAGCCTCCGATAAAGAGGCTTCCAGCGATATGGGAGCAAAAGCGGCTCTGAGAGCCGTTGAGGCAGCGGATATAGATATCCAGGACATTGACCTTATTATATGCGCCACAATAACTCCGGATATGGTCTTTCCGGCCACAGCCTGCCTCATACAGCAAAAGCTGGGTATAAAGGAGTCGGCTGCTTTTGATGTAGAGGCTGCCTGCACGGGTTTTATAACTGCTCTTTCTGTGGCCGAAGGAATGCTTGCAGGGGGGAACTACAAAAATGCTCTTGTAGTGGCCTCCGAGGTCCTTTCCAGAATCACTGATTGGAGCGACCGTTCCACCTGCGTACTTTTTGGAGACGGAGCCGGTGCTGCTGTTTTAAGCCCTTCAGACTCATCCGAGACGGGCATACTTTCATCCCACCTGGGAGCTTCCGGTAGGTATTCTTCGCTTCTTAAACTTCCCGCAGGGGGGTCTCTTATGCCGGCTTCGGAGGATACTTTGGAAAAGAAACTCCATTACATGAAAATGGAAGGAAATAAAGTGTTTAAGATTGCAGTAGCCAAAATGGCCGAAAGCTCCGCCGAATCCCTTAAAAGGGCATCCCTGACCTGCGAGGACCTTAAGATTATAGTTCCGCATCAGGCCAATCTGCGCATAATAAAGTCCCTGGCTAAAAAGCTTAAGGTTAAAATGGATAAGGTTTATGTTAATATAAGCAGGTATGGAAATATGTCAGCCGCAACCACAGCTGTAGGGCTGGATGAAATAATAAGCAAGGGCCTGGCCGGCAGCGGGGATGCGGTGCAGCTTGTGGCCTTCGGCGGCGGGCTGACATGGGGATCATTAATTCTGAGGATTTAAATATGAAAAAATGTTTTATATTTCCGGGGCAGGGCTGCCAGAAGGTTGGAATGGGAAAGGAGTTTTATGATAAAAGCTCCTCTGCCAGGAAATTGTGGAATGAAGCGGAAGATATACTGGGCAGCAAGTTAAGGGAAAAGGTTTTCAATGGGCCGGCGGATGAACTCCAGCAGACCGATGTTACCCAGCCTGCGGTTTATATTACGGAAATTATGATACTTAAAGAAGTTATTAAAAGCGGATTAAAAGCCTCGGGAGTGGCGGGGCACAGCCTGGGCGAGTATGCGGCGGCGGTGGCCGCCGGAGCCATGGACTGGAAGACCGGATTAGAGCTGGTTAAAAAAAGAGGCGAAATATTCCAGAGAGAGTCCGAGAAAAATCCGGGAGGAATGATAGCGGCTATAGGTATAGGTGAAAATGAGCTGAAGGAAATACTCCGGGGTTTTAATGGAGAGGCGGAGATAGTTAATTATAACTGTCCCGGGCAGCTTGTGGTGAGCACAGAGAAGTCTATTTTCTATGATGTTCTGGAGACCCTCGGGAAAAAGGCTAAAATGGCCGTTGAGCTTAAAGTAAGCGGGGCTTTTCACTCCTCCCTCATGAATGATGCCGCCGTGCAGATGAAAAAGGTTATAGAACAGGCGGATATAAAAGAGGCTCAAATTCCTTTTTATGTAAACTTCAGCGCGGAAAAGGCGTCCGGGGCGGATGAGGTTAAGAATGCCCTTGTCAGGCAGGTGAATTCGCCCGTGAGGTGGATAGGTATTGTGGAAAATATAGCAAGAGACATGGAAGGACCTGAATTTTATGAGATAGGCCCGGGCAACACTTTAAGGGGTATTTTACGCAGGATAGACAGAAAGCTGAAGGTGAAAAATATAGCAAAACCTTCGGATTTAAAAAATCTTTAAAAATAAAAGGAGAAAGGTTTAATGAGCGATAAGGAAATAGCGGTTGTAACCGGAGGGGCCATGGGAATAGGGAAGGCTATTTCCCGGCGCCTTAAAAGTTCGGGGAAGGAAATAGTTATAATTGATATAAGCAAGGAGCAGGCCGAGGCTGCCGCCCGGGAGCTGGAGGGCAGCTATTATCTGTGCGATGTTCGGGATTCAGAGCAGGTGGCAGCAGCAGTAAAGGAAATTATTGAAAAACACGGCAAAATTGATATACTTGTCAACAACGCGGGGATAACTTCGGATGCTCTTTTAATGAGAATGAAAGACGGCGACTGGGACAGAGTTATCGATATTAATTTAAAAGGTGTTTTTAATTTCACCCGTGAGGTTCTCAGAAAATCCATGCTTAAAAACCGCAAAGGCTCAATTATAAATATAGCATCTATAGTGGGCATTATCGGAAATCCCGGGCAGGCTAATTATTCCGCTTCAAAGGCCGGAGTGATAGCTCTCAGCAAAACGGCGGCTAAAGAAGGGGCATCCAGGGGGGTCAGGGTTAATGCGGTGGCTCCCGGTTTTATAGAGACCAGGATGACCGAAAAGCTTTCCGGGTCCGTAAAAAAGGATTTCTTGAAAAATATTCCTTTAAACAGGATGGGAACAGGAGATGAGGTTGCCGATGCGGTAGAGTTTTTGGCATCGGATAAGGCCTCATATATAACCGGGCAGGTTTTGAAGGTTGACGGTGGGATGGTAATGTGACTTTGAGGGTATTAAGGTAAATTAAGATAAAATAAGGAGGAAAGAAAAATGGCATCAGTTGAAGAAAGAGTAAAGGAAATGATTGCGGAAGAGCTTGGTGTGGATTTAAGCGAGGTGACACCCGAGGCTTCTTTTTTAAATGACCTGGGAGCTGATTCACTGGATACGGTTGAAATTGTTATGAGGCTGGAAGAAGAATTTGACCAGGAAATTCCGGATGAAGAAGCTGAAAAGCTGGATACGGTTGGCAAGGCTATAGATTATATAAAGAGTAATATAGAAAGCTAAAATATTTCTCGCGTATAAGAAATACGCGGGTATAGTAACGGAGATTCTATTATGAACAGAAGGCGAGTTGTAGTAACCGGTATCGGGGCTCTTACTCCCGTGGGGCTGAATACAGATGATTTCTGGGATTCCCTTGTGGAGGGAAAAAACGGTGTGCGTACCATTACCAGATTTGACGCGTCGAAGCACGCAACAACAATAGGAGCCGAGGTAAAAGGTTTTAATCCGGAGGATTTCGGGCTAAATGCAAAGAAAGCCAGAAGACTGGATACTTTTATTTCCTACGCACTTGCCGCCTGTTCGGAGGCTGTAAGCGACAGCGGCCTGCAGCCGGAAAAAGAAGATCCTTTCAGAATGGGTGTTATAGTGGGAAGCGGAATAGGGGGGCTGCAGCTTATTGAGAAGGAACACAATAAGTTTTTAAAAAGCGGTCCCAGGAGGGTAAGTCCCTTTCTTATACCCGGAATGATAATTGACATGGCTGCCGGAGAGATAGCCATGCGCTATGGTATGAAGGGTGTCAATTATGGTGTAGTAAGCGCCTGCGCTTCCAGCGCTCATGCTCTGGGAGACGCCATGAGGATGATCCGCTGCTCGGATGCCGATGTTGTGGTGGCCGGAGGCAGTGAAGCTTCCATAACCGAGCTGGGGCTTGCCGGTTTTTGCTCGGCCAAGGCTCTATCCAAAAGAAATGATGACCCGGAGGGGGCTTCCCGTCCTTTTGACAAAGAAAGAGACGGCTTTGTCATGGGCGAAGGAGCGGGGTTTCTTGTTCTGGAGGAAATGGAGCGAGCTAAAAAGAGAGGGGCCCGGATATATGCCGAGTTAAGCGGTTACGGGGCCACGGCCGATGCATATCATATGACCGCTCCCCACCCGGAAGGCGAAAGCGGGGTGCGGGCCATGAAAAACGCTATTGAGGATGCCGGTATGAATCCGGAGGATATTGATTATATAAATGCTCACGGCACATCCACTCCGCTTAATGACAAGGTCGAAACCATGGTTATAAAAAAGGTCCTGGGAGAAAAAGCCTATGATGTAGCCATTTCCTCAACCAAGTCAATGACCGGCCATCTTCTGGGAGCTGCGGGAGCCGTGGAGTCCATAGCTTCAATAAAATCTATTACAGAAGGAATAATACATCCGACTATTAATTATGAGAATCCGGATCCGGAATGCGACCTCGATTATGTTCCCAACCAGGCCAGGGAATGCAGAGTGAGAGCGGCCCTCACCAATTCTCTTGGGTTCGGAGGACATAACGCGACCCTGGTATTTTCTGAATTTAAGTGACAAAAGAACTTTTAAAGCTTTTAAAAGAGCTTGAGAGAAGTTTGGGGCTTAAGTTTAAAGACAGGTCTCTTTTGGAAAATGCCCTTATCCACAGGTCCTATGCTTCACGGCACAGCCTGGAAAAAGATAATGAAAGGCTGGAGTTTTTAGGGGACAGCATTTTAAACGCGGCGGTAAGCAGAATGCTTTATGAGATGTTCCCGGAAAAAGATGAAGGCCAGCTTACTAAAATCCGGGCCCGGCTTGTTTCGGGGCAGTCCCTCAGAAAATGGGGGGAGAAGCTTAATCTGGAAAAATATATTTTCATGGGCGAGCAGGCCAAAAGACATTCGTCTCCCTATAAAACAAAAATTGTGGAAAATACTCTGGAGGCGATTATCGGGGCTGTTTTCCTCGATAAAGGATTTAAGAAAAGCTTTGATTTAGTTTACGGAGAGCTTAAAGACCGGGATTTTTACCGGGTTATGGATTATAAGTCCCTTCTGCAGGAGCTCTCGGTAAGTATTAATGAGAGTATTCCCGAATATAAAACAATTTCGCATGAAGGCCCGTCTCACAGAAAGATTTTTGAGGTGGAGGTGGGCATTGAGGGACGGCCCATGGGAAGGGGGAGAGGACGCAGTAAAAAAGCGGCCCAGCAGGAGGCTGCCAAAGAGGCTTATAAATTAATTCAGGAGGAAAAAGCAAATGATTAAATGGGAGCTTAGTGAAGATCAAAAAATGATGCGCGATCTGGCGCGTCAGATTGCAAAGGAAAAAATTAAACCGGTAAGGCAGGAGCTGGATGAAAAAGCGGAGTTCCCGTCTGAAATAATGAAAGTCATAGCCGAAAGCGACCTTTTTTCGGTTTTTATTCCCGAAAAGTACGGCGGGCTGGGCGGCAGCTGTTTTGACCTCTGCCTTATAACAGAAGAACTTTCAAAGGTATGCCCGGCGGTGGCGGTAAGTTATGCGGCAAGCGCCCTGGGAGCATTTCCTATAATTCTTTTCGGCAGCGAGGAGCAGAAGCAGAAATATCTTCCTCCCATAGCTTCAGGAGAAAAGCTGGCTGCTTTCGGTTTAACCGAGCCCAATGCCGGAAGTGACGCGGGAGCGCTGGAAACAACGGCGGTCAAAGATGGGGATGATTATATTTTAAACGGCAATAAAATCTTTATTACCAACGGCGGCGAAGCCGAAATCTATTCTATAATAGCCATGACCAATAAAAGCAAGGGAGCCCGGGGGGCCTCGGCCTTTATTGTAGAAAAGGGAACGGATGGATTTACTTTCGGCAAGAAAGAGGATAAGCTGGGAATCAGGGCTTCGGTTACCAGAGAGCTTGTTTTTGAAGACTGCCGGGTTCCCGCCAAAAACCTTATAAAACGGGAGGGAATGGGTTTTATTGTGGCAATGAAAACTTTTGACAGTTCCCGGCCGGGGATAGGAGCCCAGGCTGTGGGCACTGCTCAGGGGGCACTGGATGAGGCAATTGATTATGCCCGGGGCAGGATACAGTTTGGACAGCCCATATCATCTTTTCAGGCTATAAGGCATATGATAGCCGATATGGCCACCAAGGTAGAGGCAGCCAGGACTCTTGTGTATCGGGCTGCGGGAGCCGTGGATAATGAGGATAATGATATATCGAAACTAAGCGCCATGGCCAAACTCTACGCTTCAGATGTGGCCATGGAAGTTACCACAGATGCTGTTCAGATATTCGGGGGCTACGGTTATATGAAGGAATATCCGGCTGAAAAGTTTATGAGAGACGCTAAAATCACCCAGATATATGAGGGAACAAATCAGATACAGAGGGATATTATAGGCCTGGAGATGCTTAAGGAATCGAGGAAAAACAAGTAATATGAATATTGTTGTCTGTATAAAACAGGTTCCGGACACTACTGATGTAAAGATTAATCCGGAAACAAATACTTTGATAAGGGAAGGCGTGGATTCTATTATGAATCCTTTTGACGCTTATGCTGTTGAAGAAGCTTTAAGAGTAAAGGAGAAGATGGGAGGAGAGGTGACTGCTCTTTCCATGGGTCCTCCCCAGGCTCAAGACATCTTAAGGCAGGCCATATCCATGGGGGCCGACAGGGGAATACTTTTAAGCGACAGAAATTTTGCCGGGTCTGATACCCTTGCCACCGCGTATACCCTTGCCAGGGGCATAAAGAAAATAAATGAATATGATTTGGTAATATGCGGAAAGCAGGCCATAGACGGAGATACGGCCCAGGTAGGGCCGGGTATTGCCGAGGTTTTGAATGTTCCCTGTATAACATATGTGCGTAAAATAGAAGAAATAAATGAGAATGTTATAAGGGGTCACCGGATGATGGAGGGGGGGTGCCATGTAATAGAAAGCTCTCTTCCCGCTCTTATTACCGTGGTAAAGGAAATAAACGAGCCCCGGCTGCCCAGCTTAAGGGGGAAGATGAATGCGCGCAAGGCAGAAATAGAAGTTTGGAATGCGGCGGATATCGCCTGCGAAGTTGACCGGATAGGACGGATGGGCTCTCCTACCTGGGTGGAAAAAATATTCGCGCCTCCCCAAAGAGAGAAAGGGGTGGTTTTCAAGGGGGAAGCCGGGGAAACGGCCGAAAAACTGGTCTCGGTTATGAAAGAAAAGAAGATTATATAGGGTTTGAAAGGAGATAGTTCTAATGCCGATAAAAATAATTGCGGATAAGTGTTCGGCCTGCGGCAAGTGCGTAAATGCTTGCCCGTTTGAAGTTATTGAAATTAAAAGCAGAGAGGAAACAGGCCAGCCTCATCCGCGTTTTAAAAATATAGCTGTTATTAACCCCGGATGCAATCTCTGCGGGGCGTGCCCTCCGGTGTGCCCTTTTGATGCCATAGAGCTTATTAAAGAAGAGAAAAAGGCCAAAGTCCCGCTTAAGGATTATAAGGATATATGGGTTTTTGCCGAACAGAAAGAGGGGGAAATAGAGGAGGTCGGCCTTGAGCTTCTGGGAAAGGGAAGAGAACTTGCAAATAAAAGAGATTGCTTACTGGCAGCGGTTTTAATGGGCGGAAAAGGGATAAAGGAAAAGGCTGCGCAGCTTATATCCCGCGGAGCGGACCGGGTGTATGTAATGGAAGATGAAGCCCTTAAGGATTTTCTTGACGAGCCCTATGCCGAAGCGCTCTGCTATTTAATTGATAAGTACAAACCGGAAGTTGTTCTCATGGGAGCCACTACCATAGGCAGGGCTTTTGCTTCCCGGGTGGCAGCCAGAATGCCTGCGGGCCTTACGGCGGACTGCACCGAGCTGGACATAGACCCGGATTGCGGACTTTTGTACCAGACCAGGCCCGCTTTCGGAGGTAATATAATGGCCACAATTTTTGCCGAGCATCATCGCCCGCAGATGGCAACTGTAAGGCATAAGGTTTTTAAACCTCTTGAAAAAGACAAAAGCAGAAAAGGCGAGGTCAAAGAAGAAAAGTACCCCGGCAAGTTTACTTCCCGCTCAAAAATAGTCAAGAGTATTAAAGATGAGACCCAGCAGGTAAATCTTGCTGACGCGGATATCATAGT
>JBNJFW010000032.1:0-10925 GCA_051747165.1 Elusimicrobiota bacterium
GGGATCTCCGTCTTCGGTGGAGGAAACCTCTAAATTGCCGTGGTCGGCGGTTATAAACACATTCACAGCTTTTTTGCGGGCCCGGCTGCATATTATCTCCAGGCTCTTATCCACAGCTTCAGCGGCCTTTATGGAAGCATTGAAATTGCCTGTATGCCCCACCATGTCAAGATTTGAAATATTCAGTACTATAAAAGACTTGCCGGATATTTTTTTTATAATTTCAGTTACTTTAGCGGTAAGCTGTTTAATTTCCAGCTCCGGATATTTTTCATAGGGGTCAAGCTCATATCCCTTCTCACCTTTTTTATCTTCATATTCTTCTATGTATTTTTTTAGATGGGGGGGATAGGGAACTACCACTCTTTTTTCATTTTCAAAAGCTTCTGTCCTGCTTCCACCGGAAAGAAGAACAACGGCGTGTGTTTTGTCAACACCGCTTATTCTGTACTGAATATAGCCTGAATCCTGGAGAAAGCTCCCAAGGGAATGTTTTTGTTTTAAATCCGAATAAGCGGCGCTGCAGGACATGTTCTGGTAATACTCTACCAGGCCTGCAATATTAAGACCGGAATAGTCAAGGTCTTTTTTGTATTTTATTTTCTTAAAATCTTTTATGCCGGTTATGCTCCTTATTTTTGATTCGCTTTCGGCCAGAAACTGCATAAGAAGCTGGGCCCGGTCTTTACGAAAGTTAAAATGAATAAGTGAGTCTCCGTTTTCCACTCCGGAGTAATCTCCCAGAACCCTGAGCTTTATATACTGATCGGTAATTCCTTTATCATAATCCAGTTTAAGTGCCCTGAATATGTCTTTTTCTCTTTCGCCTTTACCCTCAATGATTGCCCGGTAGGTTTTTATGGTTTTTTCAAGAGAATCTACGGAACGGTTCATAGTCACATCCCGTCCGCCTAAGGTGGCAATTTTAATGTCAATTTTACCGCCCCCCATTATGGCCGCATTTTCTAAAAGGTCATCGGCAAATTTTACGGCGGAAAAAGGAGGAGTACCTCTTCCGTCAGAAAAAAAGTGTATCCTTATTTTAGGCACCCTGAATTCGACCGCCCGTCTCATAATGGCATAAAGATGCTTTAAATCAGAGTGTTCCCGGTTGGTTGAAACCAGGCCCATAAGATGCAGGGTCTTTTGCGCTTTAGCTGTTTTTTTTAAAATTTTGTCAATTATTTTATTTTTAAGTTTTCCATTCTCTATATCCCTCTGCACCCTTATCATTGGATGAAGGTAATCGACACCGCTCATAACTTCATGACCCACAGCAGTTGAACCCATTGCGTCCTCGGGCATTCCAACCCGCGGGCCGGTGGCGGTAATTTTTTTGTAATCAAGAGCATCAAAAAAGGGAGTGCGGGCACTGTAGATAGGGTTATCCGGGGAGGACTGCCCTATTCCCCATCCGTCAAGTATTATAAGTATTCCTTTAGCGGGACTCATTTCTCTCGGAGGATGCTTTCAGAAAAGCTTTTATGGCGTCGGTAACACTTATGATGCCGACTAGTTTTTTATTTTCCATTACAGGCAGGCGGTGGATGTGCTTATCAGACATTATTTTAAAAACATCATAAATATCAGCATCGGCGTTTATGTGGATAACCTCGCTGGTCATAATGCCTTCAACCCAGTTAAATTTGCCGCGCAGCTTCTTTATTTCAGATGCGGATAAATTAATCTTAAGCATATCGTCAACAGCTTCAATTATATTGGCCCGGGAAACTATCCCCACCACAGAACCGTCATCCTCAACTACCGGAGCTCCTGTTATCTTGTTTTCCTTTAGAACTTTTATAAGCTTCTTAATCGTGTACTCTTTTTTAACCGTTACTACATTACTGCTCATTATTTCTCTTGCTTTCATATCCGGCCTCCCTTGCGTTTTTTACGCAAACCTGTTTACAGCATAATCTATTATCTTTATTGCGGTTTCTCTCGAATCCTTGTTGTCAATACACATATAATTCTGTTTTTGGGCGAGTTTTAGAATATAGTCCTGTATGTTGCGAATGGTGTCAAAATGATCCAGGTATTTCTGCGCTCCCCTTTCCTGGCTGGCCATTCCCCTTATATAAAATCTTTTTTTATGGTCATCTTTATCTTTAACATAAATAAAAACCTTCGCCAGATTGGCTTTTTTAAACTCCGAAGGGAGTATTATGCCGGGTAGAATGTGCACTCCGTTTATTATAACGGATGTGTTTTCTTTTATGCTTCTTGCTATTATTCCCCTGACAGCCGCATTTACTCTCAGTGACTGCTCTTTAAAAGAAAGAGTCTCTACATATCTGCCTTCTTCTATGGGAAGCCAGATATTTTTATGGGCCTCATAGGAGGATGAATGAATCATGGGAAGAATCTCCTTTGAAAAAAAAGAACGCATGATCTCTCTTAAAACATCCGTGGTTATGACATTCATTATATCAAGCCGGCGGGCAAGCTCCACAGCCACTGTATTCTTTCCGGATCCGGTGGAGCCGCCTATCATAAGCACCAGAGGTTTAGGAGAATTCATAAATTCACGAAACTTTAAATATTTATCAGCCGTCTTTTTATCCAGGCCCTGTTTTAATTTTTCATAGGTTCTCTTTCGGAGTTCATTTCTGCTTATTTTAGAAAGCTTATTAAGTTTCATCTCTTCACCCAGGCTTTTGGCTATTGAATTAGCGGTGTGAAATTCCACTCCTATGCTTTCAAGAGAGTTTGCAAGTATAAAAGAAGAATAAGGCTGTATGAAATCTATACCTGCAACCTGGGTTTCATTATGGTAGATGTCTTTTCGATTATTTCCCGGCATTATTATATTTTATCCCATATTTTCTTTAATTCTCTGTTGATGGACTTTTTTTCGTCTTCATCGATGCTTTTTTTATCCTTTCCATAACCCTCCCTGCGGGAAGGAGGAAAAAGTTTTTTCATAAAATAATCCACCGGCATAAATCTTCCGCCCGCTTCCCGGACTTTTTTTCTTAAAACTCTATCATCGGTTACGGCTATAACCGAGGCAGGATTTTTACTTTTCAGCGTAATTTGCTCTATGTATGAATCGGCTTCCCGGCCCCGGGTAAAAATTACCATTACTTTCTTTTCCGCAGGGCTGTCAACTCCGGGCCTGCCGTCAAAAACCACTGTTATCATGTTTCTCAGGGAGCCCTGGGGCCTGCGCTTTTTTATAAGGGAAATAAGCTTTTCGCGGGCCTGTCTCAGAGAAACAGGAAAAAAATCCTGTTTGGACTTAATCAGGTTATATCCGTCAATAATGTAGTGAACGGCCATATTAGTATTTTTGTAATTCCTTTGGAACATACCAGTCAATGAAATTATGCCCTATTCCGGCCTTTTCCAGCCGGATGTTTTTAAACCTGTTATGGATAACTACCCTGGAGTCGGCAAAATAAAGAAAGAGGTAAGGCTGGTCACGGTGCAGATGCCGGTGAACCTGACGGTAAATATCCTTGCGTCTGTCTATATCAAATATTCTTCTCCCCTCCTCCAGAAGCCTGTCAACCTCGGAGTTTTTATAAGAACAGAAGTTATACTGATGCTCCCCGGTTTGAGAGGAATGCCATAGCGAATGCTGGTCCGGGTCAACTGCAAGGGACCATCCCATTATTATTGCTTCAAAGCGGCGGGGATTTACATACTGGTGAACAAAGGAGCTCCATTCCTGAATGCGCACATCCACCTCCATCCCTATTTCACTTAACTGCTGCTGTATTATCTCTGCGCTCATTCTTCTCATTGAGTTGCCTTCATTTGTCATAATGGTAAAAGAAAACTCCCTTCCCTCTTTTTCAAGAATACCGGTGTCGGGGTTTATTTTCCACCCGGCCTCTTGAAGAAGCTCCAGTGCCCGGTCAATATCATAGCCATGGTCTTTTATATCAGGATTATATGCCCAGGATACAGGAGGATAGGGCCCGGTAGCGGCGCTTCCCAAGCCTCTTACGGCGGCATCAATTATGTCTTTCTTATTAACTGCATAGCTTATGGCCTCTCTTACCTTTCTGTCTTTAAACAGCTCATGCTCCAGGTTATATCCCATATAAGTAAAGGAAAAAGCAGGATACCTGAATCTGTTAAAGCGGTCTGAAAATTCTTTTTTCGAAGTTTCCCTTACCCACTGCTCGGGTGTCGGTTTCATCCAGTCAACAGTGCCTTTTTCAAGTTCCATAAACTGCACCGATGTGTCGGGTATAATTCTGTATATAACCCGGCCTATTTCCGGGCTTCCTTCAAAATAATCAGGATTGGCATTTAAAATAATCCTGTCATCGGTTTTCCAGCTGCTGAAGGTATAGGGGCCGGTGCCTACGGGATTTCTGTTGTGAGGATTGGTATTTATGTCAGTGTCGCGGTATATGTGCTCTGGAATTATTCCCATTCCCCAGCTTTGAAGAGCGGGGGCCAGGGGCTGGGCGTATTCCACCACTACGGTGTGTTCGTCCGGAGCGTAAATATTATCAATTAACTCAAAGCGGGATGAGTGAGGGGTGAGTGTATTCTCGTCCACAAGCATCTCATAAGTATAAAGAACATCTTTTGCGCTGAATTCTTCTCCGTCATGCCATCTGACATCTTCCCTTAAATAAAATATGATTTTTCTTCCCCCGTCGGAAATTTCCCATTTTTCTGCCAGGTCGCCCGTAAGCTCCAGATTTTTGTCATATTTTACCAAGCCGTTAAATACAAGGTTATTTATATCAGAAGATGCACTGTCGGAAGAAAGAAGAGGATTCAGGTATGTGGCATCTCCTATGGAAGCCCTTATTATGGCTCCGCCTTCAATTCTTTCTCGGCTGCTCGAGCAGCCGGAAAGGAAAAGCAAAACAAAAAGGACGCCTTTAATTATTCCGGCTTTCATTTATTCTCCTATAATTTTAATTAGAATTCGTTTCGGCCTCTGTCCGTCGAACTCCCCGTAAAATATCTGCTCCCACGGCCCAAAGTCCAATTTACCGCCGGTCAAAGCCACCACCACTTCTCTTCCCATAACTGTTCTTTTTAAGTGGGCGTGGGCGTTGTCTTCCATAGTGAGATTGTGCTTATACTTATCCACATCATAGGGGGCCAGTTTTTCAAGCCACTGCATAAAATCCTCTTTAAGCCCGGATTCTTCGTCATTTATGAATATTGAAGAGGTTATATGCATGGGGGACACTAATACAAGGCCTTCCCGTATGGCTGATTTTTGTACTTCGTCCTCAACAAGCCGGGTTATGTTAATAAACTCTTTTTTCTTTTCGGTGGTAAAAGTGTGATAGGCAGTTCTGCTTTTCATTTTTCAACTCTCCTTAATTTGTTTTTCCAAAAAATAAATCAATTAATTTCCTTTTTTATTATATTCAGGGCTTCTGATGCTTTCGGCGCGCTGCCGGCCACCATTAAAACCACATCCTCTTGTGTGCAGTTAAATTCCTCTCTTATTTTTTCCTTTTCTTCACTGCTTATGCCGTATTTGGGCAGTTCGTTTGTGGATATAAAACCTTTCAAGCCGGCTTTCTCTTCTATTTTTGAAGCTATATCCTTTGAAACTTCGTAATTTGAGGTGAAAAAGCCCTTCCTGGACTTAAACTTCTCACCCATTATAACCCCTCCGCCGCCTATTACAGAATTTACAATTTGAGATTCGCTTTCTTTAAAAATGTCATTGAGATTTTTCATTTATTTCTCCTCTTTTCTTTAAAATGCGCCTGCAGCTTCCTTATGGAAATTGTATTTATCGTGTTCTTTTTTTCAAGCCAGCCTCTTCTCGCCACATCCAGGCCGTATTTCATATTATCCATTTCTCTTGCATGGTGGGAATCGGTGCCTATGGCCATCTTAACCCCCTCTCCGGCAGCCATGCGGGCGTAATTGTAATAAAGGTCCAGCCTTCTCGGGTAGGCATTTATCTCCAGAGCGGTAGAGGTTTCGGCGGCCTTTTTTATTATTTTAATCATATCTGCGTTGTAGGCTTCCCTTTCATTTAAAAGCCTTCCCGAAGGATGGGCAAATATGTTTACAAAAGGATTTTCCATGGCTTTTAATATGCGTCCGGTCATTTTTTGCTCGCTATCCTTAAATCCGCTGTGAATGGCGGCTATGACAAAATCCAGCTGCTCAAGTACTTCATCCGGATAATCAAGGCTGCCGTCGCTCAGGATGTCCACTTCCTGTCCACAGAATATTTTTATCTTTGAATTTTTATTTAACTCTCTGATTTTTTTAATTTTTTTATTTAACTTCCTGATGGATAAACCTCCGGCTATTTTCAGGCTCCGGGAATGATCGCATATCCCCACCCATTCATAGCCCATGTCCCGCGCTTTATCTGCAATTTGTTCTATAGAAGAGGCGCCGTCTGAAAAATTTGAGTGGACATGAAAGTCCCCCTTTATGTCCTCCGAACAAATAAGTTTGGGAAGATTGAAGTCGAGTGCTGCTTTTATCTCGCCTTCGCCTTCTCTTAATTCCGGGCATATATACTGCATTTTTAAAGCTTTGTATATATCTTTTTCATTTGGGCATTCAATTTTATTTTTAGAAGAGAAAAGCCCGTATTCATTTAGTTTAAGCGAAAACTTTTTGGCCCGTTTTCTTAAGGCCACATTATGCTCTTTAGACCCGGTAAAATACTGCAGGGCCGGGGCAAAATTTTCTTTTTCTATTTTTCGCAGATCAACCCGGCATATTTCATTCCAGATAACAGATATGCGGTCATCACCGAGCATAATTATATCCTTCGGGGCCATGCCGGAGGTAAATTCTTTCCCAATTTCCTCACCACTTTTTTTTGCGGTATATAATATATCGATATCTTTTACGGTTGCTTTTCTTCTTCTCAGGGAACCGGCAGGAGCGGCCCAGTCAAGGCTGTCTATTGACTTAAGACGCCTTAAAATTTTGCGACATATTCTGTCGGCGTCATAAAGAATCATTCTTCCGGCGTAAATATCCCGCCAGGCAAGGCCTTCGGCAATATTCTTTTCCGATTTTTCTCCAAAGCCTTCCAGCTTTTTTATCAGCCCTTTTCTCAGCGTGATGCGCAAATCGGGAAGACTTTTCACGTTAAGCTTATCATGCAGTATCCTGGCTTTTGCCGGGCCCACGCCCGGTATCTCCATAATCTCTAAAAGCCCGGGGGACACTTCTTTTTCCAGCTCTTTTCGCTGAGTTATATATCCCTTGTCCAGAAACTCATTGATACGTCCGGCCATGCCTTTTCCCACGGAGGCGATTTTCTCCGCATTTCCGCTCTTGACTATATCAGAAATATCCCGGTCCAGCCCCCTGATTACCCGGGAAGCATCTTCGAAAGCCCTTATCTTAAAAGGGTTTTCTTTTTTAAACTTAAGCATTTTTGATATTGCCTCCAGTTCTTCGGCAAGTCTCTCATTTGTTTTCATTTAGTTTTCCTTTATAATAAACTGGCTGCTCGAGTCAGTTAAAAGCACTATATTTTATACTATTCTTATTCCCGCGTACCCCACCACTTCGGAGCTGTTGCCGGTAACGTCGGCGGAAGTACTGTAGTGAATCATCTGAGCCTCTCGGGCTCCCATCTTTTTTGACGCTTCAATTGCTATGGCCGAAGCCAGCGACCCGCACATCGATATGTTTTCTTTTTTCACAATGTTCAAAAGTCCTTCCCCGTTTAACTCCCTGATTTTATCTATGGCCATGTTATCATAATTCAGGGCTGCTTCTCTGCTTATAAAGTGGGACATATCATTTGATGCCACTATAAGAGCCTCTTCCCCCCGCTCCCGCAGAGCGGAAACCAGGGCGGAGGAAAGATCCGAAAGAATAGAGGTCTCACCCCTGCCCATAAGTGTAATGGGGACAATAGAGGCCGAAGGGTTTTTACGGAATATAAATGGAAGCTGAACTTCAATTGAATGCTCACCGGCATGCGCTTTCCAGTCCGAAACAGCATAAGAGCTTTTTTCAAGAATCGTATTTGCCAGCTCGGAGTTCAGCTTAATTTCAGCTCCGGGAATTTCCCAGACCCCTTCATTCATAAGCGCCACCGGTTTGCCCAGGCCGGTGTGATTGGGAGAGAGTATGATTACATTATCGGGAACTATAACCGAGGAATATGTCATGCCCGCCGTTTTTCCCGAAAAAACATAGCCGGCATGTGGAGAAATCACAGCTTTAGCCTTGCGGGCTTTTTGCTCACCGGCGGAAAGAAATCCATCTACTTTTTCATATAATTCTTTTTTGTCGGAAGGATAAAATCTTCCGCTAACAAAAGCTTGTCTCCTCATATTTTTTCCTCCTTTATTTATGCCTGGACAATATCATTATATTTTTGACTCTATAAGTATATCAAAAAACAGAGGTTTTGCGCAAACAAACTTGCGCCTGCCTTTTTCTTTTGTTAAATTAATTACATGAAAATAAGCTTTCTGGGAACAAGTTCGGCAGTGGCTACAGCTAAAAGGGACAATACTTCTCTTCTGTTTTGCAGCAAAAAAAGAAGCCTGCTGGTTGACTGCCCCGGCAGTATATATCATAAACTGCTCAAAGCAGGTATGGACCCCCGTAATCTGGACATGGTTTTTATTACCCATACCCATCCGGATCATATATACGGACTGGCCTCTCTTATTCACTCTCTATCCCCTGCGGGAAAATTTCCGGATATCTATGTCCCCCCGGAATCCATTGACAAAATAAGGGCATTTCTGGGGCTTTTTAACCTTGGCTGCAGGGCAAGTTTAAAAGAGGCCCGCGATTCTCTTCCCTTCTGTGACACCCGGCTTTTTCATACCCGGCACACCCCGGATTCCCGGGGTCTGATAATTAAAGAGGAAAAGAAAAAAATTATCTACACCTCAGATACGGGACCCCTGGATGAAAAAGATAATAGCTTATACGGCTCTCACTGTCTTATCCACGATTGCCTGGGACCGGAAAAATTTAAAAATCATTTTCCCGGAGTCAATATTACTCACACCGGAGCCGAAACTCTGGGAGAAATCGCGTCAAAATCAAAAACTCAAATTCTTATACCGGTTCACTTTTCCGGAGAGCGGGGATTTTCTTTTGATGAGATAAAAAGCGACATACGAAAAAATTATAAAGGAAAGCTTATCATACCCCGGGACTACCAGAGTATAGAAGTATAAAAGCAAAAAATTATAACTGCTCTGAATTCCAGATTCCGGGTATCCTGCGGCCGCAGCTTTTACAACAGCCTTTTGAGTCCAGATAAAGTTTTGTTTTAAAAAAAGTCTGCTCCCTTATCTTTTTTCCGCATCCGGGGCAAAGCGAGGCATAATCGGACTCTATATTACCCGGATATATAAACTTAAGCCCCGCCTGTTTGCCGATTTTAAGCGCCCGCCATATATCATCCGCTTGAGCAGGCGGCCGGGAACTATATTTGTAGCGGGGGAAAAAGCGGGATATGTGCCAGGGTATTTCCCGGTCAATTGAAGCTATGAAACCGGCAGTCTTTTTAAGCGAATCGGGGGAATCGTTTTCCCCCGGTATTATAAGAGTGGTTATTTCAACCCATATTCCCAGGCTTTTCATTTTTTTTATGCTATTCAGGACAGGCCTAAGGCGGGCCCCGCAAAGGCGCCGGTAAGTTTCATCTTCAGAGAATTTTAAATCAATATTGGCGGCATCCAGAAAAGGAGATATTAAATCCAGAGCTTGCGGACTCATATACCCGTTGCTGACAAAAACATTCGCTATTCCTTTATCGGAGGCGATTTTCGCCGTGTCATAAGCATATTCAAAAAATATTGTAGGCTCGGTATAGGTATAGGAAATACTTTCAGCTCCGCCTTTAAGCGCATTGGATACAATTTCCCCGGGCAAGAGATTAATTCCGGGAGCCTCCTGCAAATCCCCGGCGGGATGGGCTATAGAATAATTCTGGCAAAAGGGACAGCTGAAATTACATCCCGCAGCTGCTACGGAATAGCTTTTAGTGCCGGGAAGAAAATGATAAAGAGGCTTTTTTTCTATGGGATCCATGCATTCGGCAACTGCCCGCCCGTAGGCTAAAGAATACAGGACACCGCCGGAATTAAGCCTTACAGAGCACTTACCCTTTTTCCCTTCTTCAATTAAACAGAAGTGGGAACAAAGGCGGCATAAAACTTTTTCCTCTTCTTTTTTATTATAAAGAAGGGCTTCTTTTCTCAATTTTCATCAATAATTATTATGGCGTCTGTAGGACAGCTGTCTGCGGATTCACTTACGGCATCCTCTTCTTCGGGGGAATCCGGAGATGCCGCAACCACAGCTATGTCTCCGTCCATTTTAAACACCGCCGGACATATCTGAGTGCAAAGCTCGCATCCTATACAGGAATCTTCATCTACTTTTACTTTCATGTATCAATATCTCCTTTTACTTTTTAACCCGGGCCTGCTTTACTGTTGACCTGTTTTGAAATTTATGATAATAATTCAGTAATATTATGTCAAATTACTGCACTTACACAATAATAATACCTTCTTTAAACGAAAAAGAAAATCTCAGCAGTCTCTTAACTATTCTGGGCAGTCTCTATCCGGGATGCAGCATTTTAGTTGCAGATGACGGCAGCGATGACGGAACTTTTGAATATATAAGCTCCTTAATAGAAGAGCAGGACACTCTGCGCATCTCTTTTATGGATAGAAAACGGGAATTATTTTTATCTTTTCGTGCGGATTCGGGACAAAAACGGGATTATTTGTTTTCCGGCAGAAAACGCTTCATTCCCGGGCTTAACGCTTCCCTCAGGGATGCTTTTAAACTAATCGAAACAGAAAAGTTTGCGGTAATTGACGGTGATTTTCAGCACCCTTTAAGTCTTCCCGGTGAAATGTATGAAAAACTCTTAAATTGCGATATTGTATGCGCTTACCGGAAAAACTTTACCGTCCTCAGCCTTTTAAGGCGGATTATAACCAGGGTGGGGATAACTG
>JBNJFW010000033.1:0-4755 GCA_051747165.1 Elusimicrobiota bacterium
CTTCATCCTTTAAGGGGAAGGTAACTGAAATTGCGGATAAAGTCATGCTTATGTCCTACGTTCATATAGCCCATGACTGCAGGGTGGAGAAGGAGGTTGTTCTGGCCAACTGCGTAACCCTGGGAGGACATATAGTAGTGGAAGAAAAAGCGGTCATAGGGGGAATTACTCCTGTGCATCAGTTTGCGAGGATAGGAAAGATGTCCATAGTGGGGGGGGCTTCCAGGATTCCCAAAGATGTGGCCCCCTACTGTCTTGTGGCGGGCAATCCCGCTCATGTGCACGGCTTAAACAGGGTGGGGCTTAAAAGAAGAAACTATTCTTCTCAAGTCAAGGGTCATCTTAAAAATGCTTACAGAATAATATTCCGCTCCGGCCTCAATACCAGTCACGCTCTGGAGAAACTGAAAAAAAGCGCCGACTGCTCCATACCCGAGATAAAAGAAATGGTGTCTTTTATAGAGCAATCAAAACGGGGAATCATAAAATAATTTTACCTGTATTAACTAATGAATAACAAGGAAATAATAAGGCGTCTTTATATAGCACTTAAACCTTATAAAAAGAGGTTTGTGGTAGCGATGCTTAGCATGGTGGTGGTGGGGCTTCTTCAGCCTTCTCTTATAGCTTTAATTAAGCCCTTTTTTGATATAATTCTGCATCCGGAAGCGGCAGTTATTCCTGTGGTGGGAATTAAAATCCCGGCGGAGATGCCTCGCGAAACCCTTTTGTTTTATTTTTCTTTTATCATACTGATTCTTGCTGTTTTAAGGGGGGTGTTTCATTATATACAGAAATATTATATGGCCTATATAGGACAGAATATTGTAAAAGACCTCCGGAACAGGCTTTTCAGGCATCTTTGCTACCAGTCAATGGGTTATTTTATGTTAAACAGAACCGGGCAGCTTATGTCCCGGCTGACCAATGATGTGAAATATATTGAAAAATCCGTAGTAAAGATTCCCACCCAGCTTATTCGGGACGGGATAACTTTTATTTTTACTATGGTTCTTCTTTTTTATCTTAACTGGCGATGGGCTTTTTATGCCATTGCCGGTTTTATCTTTATTCTGGTCCCTTTTACTGTATTCTCCAGAATGCTGAGAAAGCTGGCCCGGGCGGGACACCGTAAAATGGCCGATATATATGATTTCCTTTCGGAAAAGATATCGGGCATGAGACTTATTAAGGCTTTTTCAATGGAAAGAGAAGAGCAGAGAAATATGCGGAGCGTAAATAAAAAATTCCTTGACCTTATATTAAAATCCGAGAAGATAAACGCTTTTCAGTCGCCTATAAGCGAGTTTTTAAGCACAATGGGAATGGTGGTTATCATTATCCTGGGGGGGATGGCCTTAATAAAAGGCTCGGTCACAATGGGAACTCTTTTGGCCTTTATGGGAGCTCTTTCGGCTATGTATACTCCGGTAAAGCATCTTTCCGGAATAAACCAGGAACTCCAGAGAGCTCTGGCTGCCGCTGAACGCATTTACCAGGTTCTTGATGACAAGAACCACATTCTTCAATCCGAAAATCCAATTGAACTTGATAAATTTAAAGATAAAATAGAATTTAAGAATGTTTCTTTTGCTTACGATTATAATGAATATGTGCTTAAGGACGTAAACTTAAAAATAAGAAAAGGTGACATAGCGGCTTTTGTGGGGCCTTCCGGGGCGGGAAAAACTACCCTTGTAAATCTGGTTCCCCGCTTTTTTGACATCCAACAGGGTTCTATATCCATTGACGGAAGGGATATACGGGAATATTTTATAAAATCCCTTAGAGGAGCTATGTCCATGGTGATGCAGGATGTTATACTTTTTAATATGAGCGTAAAAGAAAACATATGCTACGGTCTGGGAGAGTTTACCCGGGAGGAAGTTCAAAAATATGCCCGAGCCGCCAATGCCCATGAATTTATATCCGCTCTGCCGCAGGGTTATGATACCGTGGTGGGGGAGAAGGGAATAAGGCTTTCCGGCGGACAGAAGCAGAGGATATCAATAGCGCGGGCCCTTATTAAGGATCCGGAAATACTTATTCTTGACGAAGCTACGGCGCATCTTGACACGGAGTCGGAAATTCAGGTTCAGGATGCTTTAGATAAGCTGATGGCTAACAGGACTACGCTTGTTATTGCCCACAGGCTTTCCACGGTTCGCAAAGCTGATATGATTTTTGTTCTTGATTCGGGAAAAATTATTGAAAGAGGACGTCATGAGGAACTTCTTGGTTTTGAAGGCCTTTACAGAAGAATGTTTGAAATCCAGTCACTTTAAAAAGGTGGCGGCATCGTCTAGTCTGGTCCAGGACACAGCCCTCTCAAGGCTGCGACACGGGTTCGAATCCCGTTGCCGCTACCATAACACTATCTGAGTTATGTTTGCCCATTTGCACTGCCACAGTAGAAGTTCCTACTCCGATTCCACTCTTGAAGGCAGAGCTGCGGTGGAGAAAGCTGCTGCCGATGGGCAAAAAGGAATCGCCTTTACCGATCACGGGAATCTCGGAAAGCCTATTACCCTGTCCAGGCTTTGCAAAAGCAGAGGCATTGTTGGTGTTATAGGCTGCGAATTCTATTTCGTGGAGTCTGCCGGGGAAACCATAAGAAAATTTGATAACAGAAGATATCATATGGTTCTTCTGGCCAAAAACAGCCCGGGCCTTAAAAATCTTATTGCGCTTATAAATAAATCATGGGAGGATAACTGTTTTCTGGAAAGAAGAGGGCTTATTGACTGGAAGCTTTTAAGAAAACACGGTGAAGGCATCATATGCCTTACCGGCTGTTTCTGGAATATAGTCTCCAGGAGCGCAAAAGTTTACGATGAAGAAAAAGCCGAGGAAAAATTTCAAAAGCTCTATGATATATTCGGCTCGGATCTTTACAGTGAGGTGGCACGTCACGGCATCAGGGAGGAAGAGAAGTCAAATGAACTTTTAATAAAGCTGGGAAAAAAATATGCAGTTAAGCCTGTCGTTACAAATGATGTTCATTACCTGGAAAAAGAAGATGCCCGCGTCCATGACTGTTTTATTAAAAGTCGTTATTTCCGCCTTTCTTCTTTTTCATATGCGGGAGGAGGCTATCATTTAAAAACAGTCAGTGAAATGCTTAAGCTGGGGTTTAAAGAGCAGTACCTTGAAAATTCGCTTGAAATTTTAGATAAATGCAGCGCTGACGAAAACTCTTTTGAAAAGGGAGATGATAATTTACCGGAGGAGCTTAATCTTGCCCGAGCCTTTGACAGGGGCTGGGCCGCTTTTATTCCCCGTATAATTAAAGTTTCCTCCGGGAGAGCGGAGCATATATGCCGCAGATTGAACGCTCCGGCCCGGGCTTCCGGTGAACTTCAGGGACAACACAGAGGCGCGGTTGCGAATTTAAACCGGGTGGCGCTGAGTGTAAACCCTCCTCTTAATACTATTACTCCTGTTTTTAAATGGAAAGGTTTAAGGGTGTGCCAGTTTAGCGAAAGTGAGCTTAAAAAGCAGGGCGTTTTTACCGGGAGCGTAAAAAATGCAACTTAAAAGCCCTTCTCTGACTGCTCTTTTTGCAGCCTTGACAGCGGTGGGCAGTTTTATAGTAATACCTGTGGGCCCCGTGCCTGTAACTCTTCAGACCCTTTTTACTATTCTTGCGGGAAGCATTTTAGGTGCAAAAGGGGGGGCTCTTAGCCAGGTTATATATATTATTATCGGATTTGCCGGGCTTCCCGTATTTTCGCGGGGCGGAAGCGGCCCGGGTTTCCTGCTGGGCCCCACGGGAGGATATCTTATAGGATTTGTGGCCGGGGCAGCTCTGAGCGGATTTTTTTCCTCCCGGGGAAAGGTCCTGACTGGATTTATAGCGGCAAGCGCGGTTATATACATTCCGGGCCTGCTGTGGCTTAAGCTTTATACCCGGATGGCGTGGGGCGCTGCCTTGCTTGCGGGCTTTATTCCCTTTATACCGGGAGATATAATTAAGATTATTGCCGCCCTTGGAATATATCGCAAGCTGGAAAAGTCCGGAGTTATGGAAAGGTTTGCAAAATGAATATTTTATATACGGTGCTGATATCTCTTTTTGCTCTTGCTGCCGTGGTTCTTTCCTCTGCCGGATTTTCCGGGGCCATTTTACTTTGGCTGGGAATATTTATTTTATCCGCTGTTCAGGGGTTTGAAGTTATATCTCTTACCTGGATTATTATTTTTCTGGCGGCGGCTGCGGCGGGGGAAATTATAGAATTTGCAGGCGGGATGATAGGGGCCCGGCGCGCCGGGGGCAGTTCCGGGGCTGTTAAAGGAGCTCTATTCGGGGGAATGGCAGGGGCTGTGGTTTTTTCTTCGCTTATAGGTATTCCGGGCTTTTTTGTGGGTGTTTTGACGGGCACTTTTGCCGGTGCTTTTATAGTCGAATATGTTTCCGGAAGAGATTTTTACTCTTCATCTAAAGCAGGCGCCGGCGCTCTGGCGGCCAGAGTTATTTCTTCGGGCATAAAAGTTCTAGTTATTCTTTTTATTTCCTCCATAGCGGTGGCCAAGCACATGGGTGTTTTTTAAAACATGAAAAGATTTATAATAAAAAGACTTATAACAATGATTCCGGTTATATTGGGTATAACCTTAATATCTTTTTTTGTCATGCATCTTACTCCCGGAACCCCTGTAGACGGAATTATGATGTCCCCGGATGTGGATGCCGGCGCTATTAACCGCCTGCGTAAGGCTTACGGGCTTGAACGGCCCCTGCATATCCAGTACGCA
>JBNJFW010000033.1:4765-10690 GCA_051747165.1 Elusimicrobiota bacterium
GACCTCTTTCCGGGATGGCAGAAAAGTGAAAGTGAAAATATTTGAAAGGCTTCCGGCAACCCTTTTGCTTAATGTGGTCTCTCTTTTTCTTATATTTGCGCTGGCTTTTCCCATAGGTATAATCTCTGCTCTTAAACACAATTCAACTGTGGATAAGATTCTGGCTGTACTTGTTTTTGTGGCTTATTCGGTACCTTCTTTTGTGGTAGCTTTGCTTTTAATTCTTTTTTTTGGTGTAAAACTGGGCGTTTTTCCCATATCGGGTATGATGTCTGTTAATTTTGAATATCTTTCTTTCTGGGGCCGCGCCTGGGACATAGCCCGGCACCTTGCTTTGCCTGCGGTATCTACTGCCATAGGCGGGCTTGCTTTTCTTTCCCGATATTTGCGTTCTTCCATGCTTGAAGTTATACGGCAGGACTATATAAAGGCTGCGCGCTCAAGAGGTGTTCCCGAAAAGAAACTGATATTTGTTCACGCCCTCAAAAATGCCTTTATACCCATGATTACGGTTTTCGGACTTCTCCTTCCGGCTCTTATAGGCGGATCTGTTGTTTTTGAAACAATTTTTTCCTGGCCGGGAATGGGAAGACTTGCCTATGAGTCAATAATGGCCAGGGATTATCCCGTGGTAATGGGCATAGGGGTGATAATGGCCGTGCTTACCCTTGGCGGAAATTTTCTGGCGGATATAGGATACGCCGCCGCGGATCCCAGAATAAGATACGAATGAAAAAGATATTAAAGAATAAAATGTGTTTTTTCGGCCTGGCCATAGTTTTATTTTTTTTCATCCTTGCTTTTTTCGGCTCTTATTTGACCCGCCATTCCTATACTGAGCATAATCTGGACAGGCGCCTGGAGGCTCCTTCCTCCGAACACATAATGGGAACCGACGACTTGGGAAGGGACATTTTTGCCAGAGTGGTTGAGGGGTCGCGGATTTCTTTGTCGGTTGGTTTTGTTTCCGTAGGTATAGCTCTTTTAATAGGCGTCCCTCTGGGCCTGCTTGCAGGTTTCTACGGCAAATGGATAGACCGGCTTATAATGAGGGCAGTTGACATAATGCTTTGTTTCCCCTCTATATTTTTAATACTCATGGTTATAGCTTTTCTGGGGCCCAGCATATATAATGTTATGATAGTAATAGGTCTGACATCCTGGCCCGGTTTGGCCAGATATGTCAGAGGGGAGACTCTTTCCGTCAGGCGCAGGGAATATATACTTGCGGCTCAAATGATGGGAATAAGCAAAATCAGGATACTTTTCATTCATATCCTGCCCAATACCATAGCCCCGGTGATAATTTCTGCGGCTTTGGGCGTGGGCTCTGCTATTTTGTCTGAGTCCATACTTTCTTTTCTGGGGCTGGGAGTGCAGCCCCCCGATCCATCCTGGGGAAACATACTTACGCTGGGAAAGGATTATATTAGCCATAATACATGGTGGCTTTTGGTTTTTCCCGGCGCTGCCATACTTCTTACTGTTGTTTCCTTTAATATGATAGGCGAGGGTTTGAGGGATGTTCTGGATCCCAGGCACAGGAGTAAAAATGAAAGATAAGCCCGGGGAAAGATTAATTCTTGATGTGCGTGATTTAAAAGTGGAGTATTTTGGTTCCGGGCAGGATAAAATTCCGGCCCTCAGGGGCGCCTCAATTAAAGTGCATGATTCAGAGTGCGTGGGTATAGCCGGTGAATCCGGCAGCGGCAAATCAACCCTGGCTCTGGCTCTTATGAATCTTATTGATAAAAACGAAGGCCGGATATGCGGCGGAAAAATTTTGTTTAGCGGTGCTTCTCCTGAAGGTGAGATTGATATAGCTTCTTTAAAAGAAAAAAAGCTGGCAGGCATTCGCGGAAGCCTGATATCGCTTATAACCCAGGACCCTTACACTTCTTTTAATCCGGTAATAAAAATCGGCCGGCAGTTAAAGGAAGTATATGATATTCATAACCCCGAAGAGGCCCCGGAAAAATACAGAAAAAAGATTTTTGATATACTCAGCTCCGTCAATCTTGGCCCCCCGGAAAAAATCCTGGATTCTTATCCCCATCAGCTTTCGGGGGGAATGCTTCAGAGGGCTTCCATGGCCGCTGCTCTTTTGAATGATCCCGGGCTTCTTATTGCGGATGAGCCTACCAGCAGTCTTGATGTTACTGTTCAGAAAAAAATCATTCAGAATTTAAAGCAGCTGCAAGAAGGTTATAATTTAAGCCTGATATTTATTTCGCACGATCTCAATCTTATTTCTGAAATAGCCGACAGAATATATATACTCTACGCGGGAAAGGTGGTGGAATCCGGACGGGCCCGGGATATTTTTGAAAACCCACGGCATCCCTATACAAGGGCTCTTTTGAAAGCTCTTCCCTCTATGGAGCTGAAAAAAATAGAGTCCATACCCGGCAGTCCGCCGCTGCCGGGAGAGATTGATACCGGATGCCCATTTTCCCTCCGATGTCCTGTTGCTTTTAAAAAATGTTTTAAGCAGGAACCGGATTTAAAAGAGGATAATAACAGGGAATGGGCCTGTTTTAAAGAATAATGACTTTAGTTGAAGGCCGAAAACTGGTAAAGGAATTCAGAGAGGAAGGCTTTCTGGGAAGGTCCAAACATTGCGTCAGAGCCCTTAATGGAGTTGATTTTAAGCTGGAGAAAGGGGGCATTCTGGGAATTGTGGGCGAATCCGGCAGCGGTAAGACCACCCTGGCAAAAATTATATGCGGACTGCATGAGCCCACCTCGGGGGAAGTAATCTGGCAGCAGAGTTTTAAGGGAAGGCTTAAAAGAGCGCAGATGGTCTTTCAGAATCCCTATGCCTCTCTTAATCCCAAACTCAGTATAGGATATATGCTAAGGGAAGCCCTGGCTGTTGGTTCCTTTAAGCCTTTAAAGAAAATAAAGGAGGAGGAAATCCGCAAAGTTTTAAAAGATGTAGGCCTGGAGAAAATAAATATTTTGGCCTATCCCCATCAGTTTTCCGGCGGACAGAAGCAGAGAATAGGCATTGCCCGGGCTCTTGCTTTAAGGCCGCAGGTTCTGGTTTGCGACGAGCCGGTGTCTGCTTTGGACATATCAGTTCAGGCGCAGATAATCAATCTCATAAGCAAAATAAACAGGGAAAAAAATGTCTCAATTATTCTCATAGCTCATGATATTGAGGTTGTCAGCATGATAAGCAGACGCCTAATTGTTATGAAGAAAGGGGAGGTTGTAGAAGAAGGCTTAAGCGGGGATGTTATAAAAAAGCCTTCTAAAACTTATACTAAAAAGCTTGTCGAGGCCATACCCCGCAACCCCTATTTTGTAAAAAAATGAAATTAAAGAAAATAATAAGCAGCCCTGCTGAAAAAAGTTGAAATAAATCCTATACTTGTGTTCTCATCATGTAATGCTTAATTAAAAGGGAACTCTATTTGCCAAATTATGAATAAAAAAGGCTTGTTGTTTTGGGGATCGTTTGTTTTTTTGTGTCTGGTTCTTACCCGGCCTGCGGGGGCCGGCATTGCTCCCCATGCCCGGGCACTGGGAGGAGCGGGTTCTTCGGCTATTGAATCTTCTTCCCCCTTAACCTTAAATCCTGCACTGAGTGCTATGGCTGCGGATTCCCGCATGGATATTTTTTATTTTAACCGGGAAAGCGAAGAACACTTTGCTTCATTAGAATATATTTATCCCTTTACCCCTAAAGCCGCCCTGGGGTCCGGAAGCTCTTTAAGTTATAATAACGGCGAAAATTATACCGTTAATTATATTTTTTCACTGGCGTACAGGATTAGAAGAAATTTTGCTCTGGGTTTGTCCGCCCGGGCGGCATGCGATTATTCATCTGCTGAGTACAGCGAGAATTTCAGCTCTGACGCCGGGTTTGTATATTATCCCTATCAATGGCTGGGAATGTCTCTTTCGGGGGAAAACATCTTCATCACAGATGAAGCCCTTCCCACTTTCAACCCTCTTTCGCTGAAGGCGGGGCTAAGTTTGATTAACTCCGGTTATTTAAGGATTGTTTCGGATTTTCACTTTAAAGATATCCTTGAAGAAAAAGATGAAAGCGATATAATAAACATGTCGGGACTGGAAATATCCCCGGCAGAGTATTTAAAGTTCAGGGCCGGAGCCCGGGATGGCCGGTGGAGCATGGGCCTGGGAGTGGATACAAAGCATATTTTACTTGATTATGCTTATACTCCGGGAAAAAGAAGTGTTCATTCGGCGGGCATTGGAATTAAAATTGCTCCTTCTGCTTCCATAAAAGAAAAAGAACTAAAGCAGAAAAGCCGGCGGATGGAAAAAAAAGAGGATTACCTGGAGGCAGTTAGAGATTTTGCCTCCGGCCGGGTGGCCTCGGCTGATGCCAGGGTAAAAAAATATATTGAGAAATACGGGAGCGATGAAGATATACAAGAGCTGGTCTCGGATATAAAAAACTGGCTGGATAAGGTAAGAAAAGAAAAAATGGGGAGGGTACGGGAAATAGAGCAGGAAATTATAAAAGCCTATTACAGTGAAAACATATCCCGCGCTCTTGTGCTTATGGATAACTTGAAACTTATCGCTCCCCGGTATGACCAGGTCTATTATCTTCAGCATCTTCTCAAAGCGAGAGTGCTTCTGGAAGAAGGCAGCTATGAAAAGGCGGAGGACGAGCTGGTTAAGGCTTTGAGGCTGAATCCGAAATCACAGGAAGTAATAGATCTTCACCGGCGGCTCAGGGAAGTATTGAGGCTTAAAAATTAAAATGAAACATCTTAAAAAAATTTATGCCGCGGCTCTTGCCGGGCTTGTTCTTTTTCTTTTATCCGGCGGGGCTTTCGCCGATGAAGAGATTATTGAAAGAGGAATAAGAAGATATTTAAGAGGGGACTACCAGGCAGCTATAGAGGATTTCAGCCGGGCTCTGGAGCTTGAGGAAGATGAAAAGGCCAGGCAGCTTCTTGTTAATTCTCTTATTGAGGAAGGGCGCAATAATATTGAAAGAGGCGAATATGAAAAAGCGGCTGAACTTCTTTCCCGTGCAGATGAAATGTCTCCTTCTCAGGAGACCTCCGACTTGCTTGAAGAAGCCCGAAAACAGGCCGGCCTTCTTGAAGAAGAGGAAGCGGAAGAGGAAGAGGAGCCCCGTGAGGCCCAGCCCTCCCCGGAACTTACTGAACTCAGAAATGCCCTGCGGCGGGAAAGACAGGCGGCCGCGGCTCTCAGAAACAGGCTGGGCGCGGCTGAAAAACAGAGGGATGAATTAAACGATAGCCTGGAAGACGCCCGGCAGGAAATTCTTTCTTTTGAGGAAAAAATAAGTCAGCTGGAAGAAAAAGACAGCCAGAGGCAGGGAAGGTTTTTCAAGATCGGCCTTATTCTTGCTTTTGCTGCCTTTGTCCTGGGAGCTGTTCTTTTAATCTTTATCAGAAGAACTTATGTGGCCGCGTCTTCAGGGAGCTACCTGGTGGAAGAGCTTGAAGAGAAAATCTCTGCCCGTCTTAAAGAGGCTGAAGAGGATGCCGAAGACCTTGAGGAAAAAGTCGCAAGAAGCATAAACCAGATGGTTGACGGCCAGAAAGACATGATAAAGCAGATATCTCTTTCTTCAGGTGGCAGGACTCAGCAGGACATAGAGGAAATAAAAGACAGTTTTCAGAAATATTTTGAGAATCAGCAGCAGCGGCTGCTGGACCTTCTTCAGCAGCAGGCCATGGCTCTGTCAAAAGAAAAAACCGAAAAAATAGAACTGCCTTCCGGCAGGGTGATAACCGATGTAAACCCTCAAGTCCGGGCCCGTGCCGACAGTGTTGAACTCATACCCAAAACGGTTTCCGATCCCAAGGTGGCCGAAAAAATGCTCAAGGCCTATCTTTCCGATCCCAGTAACAGGGTCAGAGCTAATGCCGCCAGGGAAATCAACCGCTATAATCCAGAGCTGGCAAT
>JBNJFW010000034.1:0-10649 GCA_051747165.1 Elusimicrobiota bacterium
GCTTTCAGGGCCCTTTCAACGCCCGCCTTTAAGGTCATCTGAGACATGGGACAGCCGGCGCAGGCTCCCGTAAGCCTTACTTTTACCACACCGTCATCTTCAATTTCTACCAGTTCTATATCTCCGCCGTCAGCCTGAAGCGAAGGGCGTACCTCTTCTATGACCTCTTTTACTTTTTCTCTGTCAATCATTATTTAAATCCTCCCTCAATATAATCAATGGCGTTTAATGACGCCTTTGCTCCTTCTCCTGCCGCTATGGCCACCTGTTTTTTGGCTATATCCGTGACATCGCCTGCGGCGTATATCCCTTTTTTGGATGTCCGGTTAAATTTGTCTATCTTTATTTCAGACTTTTTATTTTTTTTAACGCAGTCTATAAAATCGGAGGAGGGAATGCGGCCGGTTTCCACAAAAACCCCCCGGACATTAATTGTTTTTTCTTCGCCGGGAGTCCGCACTTTTATTGAATCCAGCATTTTTTTCCCTTTTACTTCAATTACTTTTCCCGATGTTATCAGCTCAACCATATCGGATGCCAGCACTTTTTCTTTTAAAGTTTTTTCGCCTTCCATCCGGGGGTTTCTTGTAACCAGAAAAACTTTACTTTTTAACTTTATGAACTGGGCCGCGGCGTAAAGAGCGGAGTTGCCTCCTCCTATTACAGCTACATCTTTTCCCTTAAAAAGCGGGGCGTCGCATATGGCGCAGTAGGCAATGCCCCTTCCCGCAAATTTTTTCTCCCCCTTCACTCCCAGCTTTGAGGGGCGGGCTCCGCTTGCCACTATAAGGCTTCTTGCCCGGCAGCAGTCCCCGTCCGAAGTAAAAACCCTGAAGGCTTTTTCTTTTTTGTCCACTTTTTTTACTTCCAGGCCCTCTTTTATGTCGGCTCCGGAATTTATGGCCTGTTTTTCAAATCTCTCTACCAGAGCATCGCCGCGTATAAGCTGATAGCCGGCATAGTTTTCTATCTGCAGGGTCAAAAGGGCCTGGCCGCCTATGTCTTTTGATATAAGGCGAAAATCCATATTCTGGCGGGAAGCGTATATGGCCGCGGTCAGGCCGGCCGGGCCGCCCCCTATTATAACCAGGTCTTTAATCAAAGATTAAGCTTATCCTTAATTTTTTCTTTATTAAAGCCTATTATTATATCTCCGTCTATATCTATAACCGGAACCCCCATCTGCGAGCTTTTTTCAACCATTTCCTCGCGGGCTTTTTCATCTTCCGTGACGTCCATGTCGTCAAAATCTACATTGCTTTTTTTTAAAAAATCCTTCAGCCTATTGCAATGGGGGCAGGTGGGCGAACTGTAAACTTTTATTTTCTTATCCGTCATATTGATTCTCCTTTTAATTCTTAGCTTTCCTGTAATATAATCTTATTAATTAGTTTTTGCTTTTGCAAGCTTTTCAAGAACAGAGGAGGAAACAAAGCCCAAAATTAAAAAGGCCCCGTAGAGTAAGAGCTCCCCTGCTGCCCCGGGGGCAGTGTTGGGGGCCGTAAACACGGATTCCGCCCGGAGGTAATCTTTAAAAGGCCAGAGTATAACCACGGAGCCCAGGACAAGTCCGGTGAGAAAGTAAAGGGTTCTGTCCCGGTGCTTATTTAAAAGAAATTTCATCAGCCGGGCAAAGATCACCAGCCCGGCCAAACAGCCCAGGCCGAAAACAAGAACAACTTTCATGTAGTAAAAATTTCCGGCGGAGGACATTCTCACTGCTTCCACTATGTATTCGTAGCTGCCCATAAGCAAAAGAACAAAGGAACCGCTCAAGCCGGGCAGGATCATGGCCGATATCGCTGCGGCTCCGCTTAAGAAAACATAAGGCAATGCGGGGGAGGGTAGAAAAACATGGCCGAACCATCCCAGGTAAACTCCAATGACAATTATAATTCCGGGCAAAAGAAAAAGCCTGTTTGAAAAAGAGTGCCTGTTAACCATTTTAAGGGGTATGCTCACCGAAGCCAGTATCAAACCCAGAAAAAAAGAAAGAGTCTGTCCCGGATAGACTTCAATAAAAAAAGAAATTATCCAGGAAAGCAAAACAATCGACAGCAACATGCCCAATAGCAGCTGAAAGAGAAAAAACCCTCCGGAACTTTTAAAATAAATCTTAAATTCTTTTCTTTTTATTAATCTGTTTAGAGTTTCAACGCTTAAAAATCTGTTCATTGATTCCACTACCGGAGTGTATATGCCCAGAATCAACGCGAAGGTCCCCCCGCTTACCCCGGGTATTATGTTTGCCATTCCTATTAAAGCTCCTTTTATTATATTAACAAGCATAAGGATTAAAAAGACCTTCTGTTTTTCTTTAAAAACTTTTTCATGAAAACGCAGCTGGGGGTTAAATTCCAGTTGTTTTCTTCGGCCAGATTTAAGGCAGCCCGGCAAAGATTAGCGCCCATGCCCCGGCCTCTTAAAGAAGGGGGAACATAGGTATGATAGACATCCATGCTGTCATCTTCAAGACTGTAGCTAAGCTCTGCTTTACCGTCGTCTGCTTCTATATAAAAGACTTTGCGTTTGCTGTCGTGTTTAACTTCCTTGTTCATTTGCTGAATGTATAGAGTACGGACTTAAAATTTTCAATTCGTCCTTTTTTTATGCTTAAACCTTCCAAGCGCAGAAGCTCAATTTTTCTTCTAGTTCCTCCTTTGCCGGAATACATTCCCGCCATACCGTTGCTTTTTACCACCCGGTGGCAGGGTATTTCAGGCATACGCGGGTTTTTGGAAAGAATAGTGCCCGCGAGGCGGGGGCTGTTAATACCGGAGGCCAGAGCGATTTCTTTGTAGGTGGAAACCCTTCCCGGGGGAATGTCTTTAACTTTTTTATAGACACGGCCGGCGTTAAGAGCAGTTTTTTCAGTGCGATTCATACAGAAGTTTCTCCAGAGGCTCGACTGCAGGTATAATTATGTCTTTTTTGTTTGTTATTTCTATGAGACCTTCTTCTTTTATTTCTTTTAGCAGCCTGGATATTACCTCTCTTGAAGTACCTACAAACTCGCTTAGTTCTTTATGGGTAAAAATGGCCGGTATGCATTTTTTTCCGGACAAATCCTTTCCGTATTTTTTCATCATGTTTATAAGGCACAAAACCAGGCGGCTTTTTACGTTGCTGAAAGTCATAAGCTCTATCTCCAGATCGGCCCTCCTCAGACGCCGGCACAGGGTCTTTGTTATCTTAAACATAATAGGAGGATTTTTAAAAAGAAACTGCCGGAATTTTTCCCGATCTATTCCCAGCAGGCGGGTTTTTTCTTTTGCCAGGGCGTTTGCCGAACGGGGCATGTTGTCTATAAGGGACATCTCGCCGAAAAAATCTCCTTCTTTGAGAAAGTCAAAAGCCTTTATCTGACCCTGGAAGGAAACCTCGTAAATCTTTACCTTGCCTTCCAGGACTACATAGAAAAAATCCCCGCAGTCGGTTTCAAAAAATATGCTTTCCCCTTTTTTGTATGTTTTCTCATTCATAATGGATTTTATCTTCAGCAGGTCATCTTCTGTCATTTCGGCAAAAAGAGGAATATTTTTAAGTATATTTATTATGCTCATGTCATAATTTTATATTTTCCCTTTTTAAAGTCAATTTTCCGGATTATTCTTTATGATACCTGAAATCCATTATATCGGGAGCAAGGTTTCCGTAAACTCCCACCCGCTGTTGAGGAAATACCGAAATATTAAACAGAACCCAGAGCTCTGTCTCCTCTCCGCGGCGGCGAAGCCTGAACCGGGACTCCCAGCAATGCATGTCCCATAAGATATCAAGGCGCTGTTCGGTAAGTTCCTCAAAGCTGTAGTAATCTTCGGTTTTGAATCTTAGCGCGGGCATAATATCAAAAACTCCCACTTTAAATTTGAATTGCTGGTCAATATCCAGGCTTTGAGGATTATTGATAGCGTATTTAACAGTAGTCTCTGAAAAATCGCGCCACTTAAACTCCCCCAGCCATTGTTCTGAGTTTTTTTGGTAGTAGTCATATCTGTTTTTAAGGTAAAAACTGAAATTGTCCGGGTTGTACCTAAGCTCACTTGTTATATCCGAAAGCGGTTCTTCTTTTTCATTAAAATCATAGCGGCCGCCGGCAGTCAGCCTCAGCGGACGGTAGGGCCTTAAAATCATTCTGTAATTCAGCCTGTGCAGGTCGGCTTCGGAAAAGGTCTCATAGTCGGCCCGGTACATATAGTCGGCATCTGCTGTGAATATACTGCTGTAGCTGTACCTGTTTTGAGAAAAAAGAGATACAAAATGATTTGCATTTTCCTCTATGTATGTTCCGCGGTATCCGGTGCCGGGGGAAAAAGAAAGAGCATTGTCTCTATTAAGGTTAATCCTGAAAGTTTTCTTTAAAGAGGAATCCCAATCAACTTCTCCCTTAAAGCTCTCATCGGCCACATCATATTTTCTTTTGTAGTCCGCCGAAGCCGAAAAGCTCATATCTTTTCCTATGGACCGGGGATAAAAACGGGCCTTTATTCCCGGAAGGGTCATTCTGGATATTTCATATGAATCCTTTTCCCATAACTGATCCCTGTCCCCGTAGAGGGACAAGCTGTAATCATCTGTGGTGTACTCAAGTCCTCCGAGGAAATAGAGGATATCCTCCCCGTAGCCTTCCTCGTCGAAATAATCGTGTTCTATCATCCGCTGGCTTGAATACCGGGCCTTGTACCTAACACCCAGCCTCTGATTAATTTTCTGATATCCGGAAGCCCTCAGGCGGCCCTGGTTTTTTTTCTCAAGAGAAAGGTAATAGGCCTCAAAATCCGCGTTGCCGCTATTAGTGGAATAGCTGTGGTCAAGAATAAATCCGGGCCCGCCTTTCTGCATAAGTTCAAGGCTTAAGCCGGTGCGCGAATTTTCAGTAAAAGGATATGAGGCTCCCAGCCTTACAAAAATCCCTTTTACACGGCTTGAGCCCGCATCAAGGTTCCACTTGAATTTTTCCGGACCCAGGTTTTTAGAGTAGTAGGGATAATAAAAGACCGGCGCGCCTCTTATAACAAAGAGGGCGTTTTTTAAACTGAATCTGTCCTGAAGTCGGACAAAAATACTGCTGCCGCTGAAATAATAATGGGGGTTTTCGGCATCGCATGTAGTTATTAACCCCCGGGGGATAAAAAACTCATCATTTCCGCGCAGCTCAATGCTCTCGGCCTCAATTATAAGAGGAGGAGAGGATACATCGTCCGCGTCTATTATCTCTTTTGACACCACCCTGGCGTAATGAACATGGCCGGTGGATGATTCAATATTATAAACCATGCTTGAGCTTTTTATGGAAAAAAAGTCCCTTTCAAAATCTATGTCCCCCCTGGCTTCTATGCGCTCATCCAGCCTTGAGTAGGAAATTTCATGCGCGGTCATTACAATGTCCATATAGGTTATTTTAACATTGCCGGAGGCAAAGACGGTTTCTTTTTCCCGGTCGTATTTAATTAAATCGGCGTTTATTTCAACGTCCCATTCATCCGGATAGTCTCCGCTTTCAAAAGAAAAAAGAGAGGAAGAGCCGAAAGACAACAAAAGCAAAATAATTAAGAGACATTTATTTTTCATGTTTGTTTTTAACTATTTCCATGACGCCGGAGACAGTTTTAAATGAACCGCAGGCCAAAATACTCTCCCCCGGCAGGGAGTCTTTTAAAGCAGCCGAAAAGGCTTCTGAAAGGCTGCCCCTGTTTTCAACTTTCTCTCCGCCTTCCCGGGCGAGGATATCTCCTGCAAGCCCTCTATCGGAGGGAAGGGTAAATGTAAATATTTTTTTTGAGACCTCTTTTACAGAACGTATCATGGGGGCATAATCTTTATCCTTAAAAACAGCCATAACAGTATAAAGGTCTCTTTTTTTCTGCTGTTTAAAAAAATCAGCCAAACTCCTGCAGGCTGCAGGATTGTGAGCGCAGTCCAGAATAAGTTTTTTTTCCTCTCCTATATTTAGATATTCAAGCCTCCCGGGTAAAAAGGCGCTGCTTATTCCCTTTCTTATCTGCCCGGCACTTATGTTTATATTAACGGCTTCGGCAGCCGCGGCGGCAAGCGCAGCGTTAAAACACTGGTGGCGGCCCCTTAATGAGGGTTTGAGCTTTTTAAGTCTGATTTTATTTGAAACATAGGTGAAGCTGTAGAAGCCGTCCTCTTCTTTTTTTATGTCCGACATATTGAAATCTCTGCCTGCCTTAAGCAGGGGAGCTGACAGTTGAAGGGCTTTCTTTTTAATTGAACGGGTAAAGGAACCGTCTATTACCGGCACATTTTTTTTTATTATCCCCCCTTTTTCTTTAGCTATATCCTCCCTGGTGCTGCCCAGAAAAGAGCTGTGGTCAATATCCACCGAAGTTATTATAGAGGCGATCTTTCTCTCGCATATATTGGAAGCGTCAAAGCGGCCTCCCATTCCGGTCTCCATTATGCTCAGGGGACAGCCTTTTTCAAAAAAGTATAAAATCGCAAGAGCAGTGACTTTTTCAAATTGCGTAAGCTTTTCCCCCGCCTTCTTCTCGGCAAGGCTGATTTTTCTAACTAACCTATTATATTCTTCGGGCAGGATTTCACTGCCTATGCGAATTCTTTCTCTGATTTGTATAAAGTGAGGAGAAGTGTATAAACCGGGTGTTATTCCCGCTGCTTTTAAAATACTTTCCATAAACGCACAGACCGAACCCTTTCCGTTGGTGCCGGCCACGGATATTACCGGTATTTTCAGATGGGGAGATCCCAATATCCCCAGCACTTTCCCGAGGGGTTTGAGATTGAGCCTTATTTCCCTCAACTACTTCCGGGTTTTTTGCCGGTAAAAAGCCCCAGGAGCTTAATTAATTCCGGACGCATGTCTTCTCTTTCCACTATCATGTCAAGCATGCCGTGCTCCCGGACAAACTCGGCGCTCTGGAAACCCGGGGGAAGCTTCTGCTTAATTGTCTGTTTTATTACCCTGGGGCCGGCAAAGGCTATCAAAGCCCTGGGTTCGGCTATGTTAACATCTCCCAGCATGGCAAAAGAAGCCGAAACCCCGCCGCTGGTGGGATCGCACATAATGGAGAAGTAAGGTATTTTTTCCTTATCCAGCTTGGCTATAACCGCCGAAGTTTTGGCCATCTGCATAAGGGAAATAATTCCCTCCTGCATTCTCGCCCCGCCGGAAGCGGAAATTATTATAAGGGGGATTCTTTTTTCTATAGCCCTCTCTCCCGCCCGGCAAATCTTTTCTCCCACCACAGAACCCATGCTTCCGCCCATGAAATAAAAATCAAGAACACATAGGGAAATATCATGGCCTCCCAGTTTTGCTGTTCCCGAAACCACCGCCTCACTTAAACCGGATTTTTCTCTTGATGCCGCGGCTTTTTCTTTATAGGGCTTTATGTCTTTGAATTTTAAAGGATCGGAAGTCATTATATGGCTGTCATATTCTTTAAAGCTTCCTTCATCTACGAAAATCTTAATCCGCTTGCGGGCGGAAAGGCGGAAATAGTAATCGCACTTGGGGCAAATCCAGAGAGAGCCCTTAAGTTCCTTGTTATATATGGAGCGCTCGCACTTGGGGCATTTTTTAAAAAGCCCTTTCGGATAACTTTTCTTTTTTTTAGCCATGATTAAATAAGTGAAATCTCCCTTATGTATTTTTTCATCAATCCGTTATCTATTCTGCGCGCGGAAGAAGAAATAATTTTCTCCAGGCACCAGGCGCGCGGTTCTATTATGCTGCATATTTTCTTTAAGAGGTCAAGCTCCATCTCACCGTGTATAATAAGTTTTTCCGGGTCCATGTTTTGCTTGAGCCTTTTTAAATCTTCCTCCCGGTTTTGGTCAATCTTCAGCTGCCAGAGCAGATTAAAATCCCGGTCATTATTTAACAGCTCATCCGTTCCCTCTACCTTAAGAACTGTCTCCGGAACTAACTCCTCAAGCTCGGACAGGACTTTTTCTTCTCTTCCGCTGCCGGAGGGCAGGCAGAATTTAATAATGTCCGGGGACACCTTTTGAATAAGTCTGTAATCAATGTTTTCGGCTTCTCCGAAATCAAGAGCAAACTTGGTGTATGAGGGCAATGAACGCCGTATTTCAACAGCTGAATCCGGGGACACCTTTTTTGGCGAACCGGGCTCCATGCAGACGCTTAGATATTCAACGCCGTATATGGCGGCCCATTTGGCATCTTCTTTATTTGTTATTCCGCAGATATCAATACCGGGCATTTTTTTTACTTTCTCCCAAGGGATTTAAGTATATTTATAGCAAATTTTAAAGCCGGATTAAAGTCTTTCTTTTTTAATCTACTTATAAAAGCGGAACCTATAATTATGCCGTCCAGACTGTCCCGGAGCTTTAAAGCTTCCGAAGGGGAGGAAATTCCGAATCCGCAATAAACCGGAACAGACGAGGTCTTTCTTATCCTCCGCAGTTTTTTATCAAGGTCCGGGTCCAGCTCCCCTCTCGAGCCGGTGACCCCGTAAGAGCTGACGTAATAAAGAAAGGGGCTGCTTTTTTGAGAAATCTTTTTTACCCTTTCCATTTTTGTGGAAGGCGCGGCCAGAAAAATATGCCCCAGAGAGGAACTTTTTATTTCATTTTCGTATTGGGCATATTCTCCCTCCGGAAGGTCGGGAATTATAATTCCCGAGAAACCGGCTCCGGCTGCTTTCTCCAGGTTGCTTTTTAAACCTTTACCCGACATCAGGACATTCATATAACTCATTAAAACAAGGGGCAGGGATATTTCTTTTTTAATTTTTTTAATCTCCTTAAAAATACCTTCCGCTCCCACTCCGTTTTTTAAAGCCTGAAGAGAGGAACGCTGAATTACGGGGCCGTCGGCAAGCGGGTCGGAAAAAGGGAAGCCTACTTCCACAAAATCGGCCAGCTTTTCGCTGTCCAGCCTGTAGAGTATTTCTTTAAAGCTTTCCATATCGGGATAACCCGCGGTCAGAAAAAAACTCAGGCCTGTAATATTATTTTCTTTAAGATAATTCAGTTTTTCTTTAAGTTCATTCATCCTGTGCTCCCCCTACCCCCAGATCCTTATCCCCCCTGCCCGAGAGGCATACAACCACCCGGTCCGCAGGTTTAAATTTATTATTCATCACCCACCACAGGGCGTGCGAAGATTCCAGGGCGGGTATTATTCCCTCTTTTCTGGAAAGCCATCTGTAGGCTTTAAGGGCCCCTTTATCCGATACACAGTAATAGCGGGCCCTGAGCGTATCTTTGTAATAGGAATGCTCCGGCCCCACGCCGCAGTAATCAAGCCCCGGGGCCAGAGAGTGAGTTTCCTTTATCTGTCCGTCTTTGTCATACAGCAGGTAGCTTTTTGCCCCGTGCAGTATTCCCGGCCTGCCCCGGAAAAGAGAAGCGGCACCCGAGGCTTCCACCCCCGTAAATTCAATTTCTTTGTTTTTAAAAAAAGGAGCGAAAAGGCCTATGGAGTTAGACCCCCCTCCCACACAGGCAACTAAATGCGTGGGCCCGGAAGGAAGCTGCTTTTTAAGCTCCTTTCCTATTACAGATTGAAAATCTCTTACCATTACCGGATAGGGATGAGGGCCGACGCAGGAGCCCAGAAGGTAATATATCTTCTCCGGATTTGAAACCCAGCTTCTTATAGCCGCGTTAACTGCCGATTTAAGGGTTTGAGAGCCTTCTGTTACCGGCACAACTTCCGCTCCCAGGAGCTTCATTTTTCTCACATTCTCACTCTGCCTTTTCATATCCTCCCTGCCCATATAAACAGAGCAGCTAAGTCCTGTCACATTGGCAGCAGTGGCAGAGGCCACACCGTGCTGCCCCGCCCCGGTTTCAGCTATTATCTTTTTTTTGCCTGAAAACCTGGCCAGCATAGCCTGGCCTAAAGCATTATTTATCTTATGAGAGCCCGTATGGGCCAGATCCTCTCTTTTGAGATAAACCCGGCAGCCGGCTTTTTCGGAAAGCGCGGGGGATAAATAAAGGGGGGTGGGACGGCCGGCAAAATCTTTCATTAAAGAAGAAAGCCGGGAAATAAATTTCTCTGATTTTTTTGCTTTTTCATAGTCTTTTTCCAGCTGTTTTAAAGGCTCCACCAGAGTCTCCGGGACAAAAGCCCCGCCGTATTCGCCGAAAAATCTTTTACCGCTCATTGTCACCCGCCCTGCGCACAATTTCTCTTACTTTTTGAGGATCTTTAATTCCCGGAGATATTTCGCTGCCCGTAGCCACATCTATTCCCCCGGGGGAAAAAGTTTTAAGGCGGGAAATATTTTCCGCTTTCACCCCTCCCGCCACAAAGAGCCTGCAAAGCATCTCGCCGGGCACTGTCTGAAGAAGACTCCAGTTAAAAGACTTTCCGCTGCCGCCGTGGAGCCGGGTAGAAGCGTCGCACAAAAGGAAATCGGCAGTTTTAAGAATAGCCTTAAATTTATCCCTCATGTCCACAGTAACTTTTTTAATAACCCCCACAGAAGGAAATCTTTCTTTAAGAAGCCTGATAAAATCAACGCTCTCGTTTCCGTGAAGCTGAATAAAGCCGGGAGAAAACCGGCTTATTATCTCGCTTAAATCGCTGAACTCCATATTAACGGTAACTATGGCGGATTTTTCTCTGGCAGTGCGCACCAGCTTTTCAAGTTGCTTTAAATCCACATAGCGTTTTGATTTGGGAT
>JBNJFW010000035.1:0-10226 GCA_051747165.1 Elusimicrobiota bacterium
GGCATTTTGAGCAAATCCGCTTACTTTCATTATCCCCTGGCTTTTGTCTATAGTTTTAAACTCTCTCAACTCAAGAATACTTCTCCGGCCGGCTCCGACGTCAAAAGAGCGGGGGTAGGAATACTCTCCGCGGAAACCTTCTGAATCTACGATGGCATAACGCCAGAAATAACTTCCCTCGTCAAGGCCTTTTTTAACAAAATTCATATTCAGCTCCCCGGATTCTTCCTCTTTTATAACATGATAAAAATTTCTGCCGGTTGAAACCTGAATTTTAAATATATGCTGCCGGGATTCGGCCTTTCCGGACTGAAGGGCTTTTTCGCCGGAGAGAGGCAGAGCCGCAGGCGTCTGCGGAGCCTCATCCATGTTAACCAGTGTTCGGAAACCCTCAGCAACATTAAAGGTTTCTCCCCTGCCGCTTACAGCTACCTCTCCCAGTCGCACACTGACCCTGGTGGTATTTTTTTCATCCACATCGATATCATATTTAGAACCGGCAGCCGGCCTTACTTCAGCCGAAGGAGTTACCACAACACTATCGCTTACATTAAGGCGGCCGCCCAAAAGCGAGGTTTCCGGAGTCCGTCTTTGCGCGGCTTTTAAGTATATAAGAGAATTTTCCTTTACTTCAAGACTGCCTCCGGCAAGGAATTTTATGTCCGCTCTTGAATCAGGCCCGGTTTTTATCCCGTATCCGGGAAAAAGGCGCTGCTGCCGGTAAGCTCTAAGCCATTCTCCGCCTCTTTCTTTTTCAATTTCAACCCTTCTTCTCAACTTAATTAAATCTCCTATTTCCTCTCTCAGCATCCGGCCGGGAACTTTTATAACCTGCCCCGGATATATTCTATCCGGATCCTTTATTATGTCTTTATTTATTTCATAAATCTTCGGCCACTCGGAAGGATTCTTAAGATAAATTTGGGCAAACTCATTTAAAGTATTCCCCTCGCGCACTTCTACTTCAACTATCCCGGAAGCACTAAGAAGAGAGCAAAAATTTAAAGCAAAAAACACGGTAACAATTATTTTTTTAAACATCATTAACAGGAAGAGTAAATTTAAACTCCGAGCCTTTATCCGGCCGGGAATTTACCCATATCCTACCCCCGTGAGCTTTAACAATTTCTTTTGCAACATTTAAACCTATCCCCGTACCCCCTTTTGACCTCCCTTCAGCCTGCTGAAACTTGTCAAATATGCTGTCAATTATATCCGCCGGAATCCCCTCCCCTGTATCGGATACCGAACACTCCGCATAATTTCCTTTCTTTTGGGCATTAAGCTCAACTCTGCCCCCGGAAGGAGTATATTTAAGCGCGTTTCCCAAAAGATTTATTACAACCCTGCGCACAAGCTTCTCATCCCCGTATATATTAATTCCGCGGGGGGCTGAATTCACAAGTTCAATACCGTCATTTTTAGCGTTTACTTCGAATATTCTGGTTATCTGCTGCAGCATTTCTCCTATGTCCAGTTTATTTCTATCTATTTTCATTTTGCCAGATTCTATTTTTGCCAGGTTAAGTATATCGCTTATCATGCCCATTAATCTTAAGGCTTCGCCTTTGAGTATGCTGAAATATTCTTTTTCCTCTTCTTTAAGATTAGAGTAGCATGATGATTTTAAAAGATCCGACATTCCTATTATGGCCGAAAGAGGATTTTTTAAATCATGGGTTATGGAGTGCAGAAAATTTTCCTTCATTTTCTCTATTTCTTTTTCCAGGCTGATGTCCCTGGCGATAAGCATTTTACCCAGTTTCTTTCCACCGGGGGTTTTGACTTCGCATTTAAAAGCTTTTATTACTTTATTTCTGCTTTCGGATGAAAAATCAAGTTCAATTTCCTTTAAATCATAAAAAAGCTTCTCCAGTTCCCGGCGCTCCACATAATTAAAAAGGGGCTCTCCTTCCATTGGCTCCTTGGATATTTCCAGAAGCTCTTTGGCCTTTTCATTGACAAACATTATACTTCCCCGGTCATCGGTCATGATAATGCCGTCTTCAATGGAAAAGATTATAGCTTTTGTTTTTGTTCTCTCTTCTATTATCCTGTCAATCTGAAGCTCATTGTATTTTTTAAGGGCCCGCTGCATTTGATTGAAATTTGAGGCGAGAACCTGAAGCTCGTCTTTGGTTTTAATATTTACCTCATTATCAAAATCTCCGTCAGCTACCTTTTCCGCACATGAGGCCAGCTTTAAGATAGGTCCCGAGAGCCCTTTTGCCATAAAAAAAGCTCCCGCCGAAGCCAGTAAACCCGCCGCAATCATCCATAATACAGCGTCCTTCCGGGCTCTGTCCGCAGGAGCATAAGCAGCAGAGCTTTTCTGGGCTGTCACTACGCCCCAGTCCATTAAACTGCAAGAGGCATAAGCGCCCACAAATTCTTCCCCATTCTCCTCGTATTCCATACTTCCGGTTCCCTTTCTTTCAATAACAGCATTTACGGTAGGGATATCTATTTTTTGATCCGGATAATCCTTATCCGGATGAGCTATGACAAAACCACCGCCGTCCACAAGAAAAACCTCTGATTCCGGGCCTATATTTGATTTAATTATTTTATCAAACAAGCTGCTTAAGTTTAAGGTCACAAAAACATATTCATTTCCTGAAGAATATATTATATCCATACGAGGTCGGGATTTTTTTCTGTATATGCCGCTTATGGAGGATCCCTCCTGCCGGGCCTGTTTAAAAAGAGGACTGCCACTGTGACTTTCCAGGCGCGCTCCCTCGGTATGATCTTTATGATAGGTTTTTATAAATTCCTCTCCCCGCGAATTCAAGATGGCGGCGCTTATAAAATTATCCGAGGATGAAATCAAAGAGCGGGCCATCATCTGTTTGCCCTGATAGTCAAGATCATCCAAAACCTGGGTGGAAATAAGGAAAAAAAGCTTTTCTCTTAATGAGCCTATAAAATCATCTATGCTTTCGGCCAGAAAAGAAGCAGTGCTTATATGATTTCTTTTTGTGAGAGTCTCCATGTAAGACCGGCTTATCTTAAGTGTCCTGTAGCCGGTTATGGCCAGCGGAGCGGCCGCTATAATTATCATAAGAGCCGCAAACTTGTAGAAAAGTTTAATTTTCAAGCTTTGTTTTTAAGTCTGTCTCCGAGTATTTCCTTTGCAGTAGGTATAAGATCGTCGCCCAGGTTTGTTTTTTCAAGAAAAACAGAGGACATTTTTTTCAGCCAGGCGCCGGTATCCGAATCAAAGCCCCCGGCGGTATAAACTATAACCGGAATATTTCTGAGATTTTCATCTTCCAGCATTTTACTTAAAACATCTCTGCCGGTCATAATCGGCATGGAGTAATCCAGGACAAGCAGATCCGGATTTTCGTTTTCCATAGCGCTTAAAGCTTCTTTTCCGTTTCGAGCCTCCACGATATCCGCTTCGTAGGGAGCAAAATAAGCTTTTATTATAAGCCTTATATGAATCTCATCATCCACTAAAAGGATCCTGGGTTTACCCATTAGCAATTACCCCCTTGATTAAAAGGCAGATATATCAGGCTTTATCTGCCGAATTCAGAACATTGATTATTTTATGTTTATAAAGTTTCTTCAGTTCTTCTCTTGCCGGCCCCAGGTATTTTCTGGGGTCAAAAACCTCCGGCTTTTCGGACATAACTTTTCTTACCGCGGCAGTCATGGCAAGTCGCCCGTCGGAATCAATATTTATTTTACACACTGCGGAAGAAGCGGCTTTTCTAAGCTCTTTTTCGGGTATTCCCACGGCATCCTTTATTGCTCCCCCGTATTTATTTATTATTTCAACCAGAGATACCGGAACGCTTGAAGACCCGTGGAGAACTATCGGATAGCCCGGCAGGCGGTTTTCTATTTCCTCCAGAATGTCGAAACGCAGCGGAGGCGGAACAAAAACCCCGTCTTCATTTTTGGTGCACTGCTCCGGTTTAAACTTATTCGCGCCGTGAGAAGTTCCTATGGAGATAGCAAGTGAATCCACTCCTGTTTTTTTAACAAAGTCCTCCACCTCTTCGGGCTTGGTATAAGTGGATTTTTCGGCAACAACGTCATCCTCTATGCCGGCAAGTACTCCCAGCTCCCCCTCAACGGAAACGTCATGTTTGTGGGCGTATTCAACCACCTGCTTTGTAATCTCCACATTCTTTTCATAAGGATGGTGGGAACCGTCAATCATAACCGAGGAAAAACCGGTATCTATGCAGCTCTTGCACAGCTCATAAGTGTCTCCGTGGTCCAGATGCAGACAAATCGGTATGTCTCCTCCCATTTCTTTGGCGTATTCAACCGCGCCTTCGGCCATATAACGTAAAAGAGTCTGGTTTGCATATTTTCTCGCCCCGGATGAAACCTGCATTATCAAAGGAGATTTAGTTTCAACACAGGCTAAAATTATTGCCTGCAGCTGCTCCATGTTATTAAAATTATAGGCGGGAACAGCATATCCCCCGTCAACTGCTTTTTTAAACATTTCCCTTGTGTTTACCAGCCCCAGATCCTTATAATTTACTGTCATTCTCTTGTTCTCCTTTTTTAATTGTACTATCGCCTATACTTATTTAATTTCAACTTCTTCCTTTAATATTTTACCTTTGCGCACTTTTTAATTAGTCTGAATTTTAACATATTGAATTATTCAAGTCAACAATTCGCGCACAATTGAGCTTTTTTAAAAAGATAATTTATATCTTCTTTTCCATAACTAAAAAAAGGATAGTCCCGGGAAGTAATTTTAAGTATTTTTTCCAGCTTTTGTACCTCCACACGTTTTTTTTCTATTAAGTCTTCTATCATTTTACGCATGCTGTTTTTTTTATTAACTATTTTTTTATGAATATTTTTTTTAGAATCATTTTTATTCAGTAATTCTTTTATTTCATGTTCCTTTTGAACAAACTCCTGGGGGTTTTCAATCATTCTTCTGAGTTCTTTTTTTTCTTTTGCCAGCTTTTTTTTAAGCCCGTCTATATCCCGTGCCGGGGTATATAGAGTAAAAGAAGCAGTTGCTTTAAGGGGAGGTTTAAGGCCGAAAAATTTATCTATCACATAATCCGAAGCCTGGCTGTAGCGGCTTTCGCCTACTCCCTGCACGTAAAGATCAAATACATAGAGCCGTAAAAAAATATTAAGCAAAACAGCTTTGGGGTGCGCTCCGGAAAGAAAGTCAAGTTTTCGCAAAGGCAGTTCGTTTTCTTCAAGTTTTTTTATTCCTCCCGGGAAGTCTATATTTTCTATGGCTTCATTGTATATTAATCTGAATTTTTTTCTTTTTGCATAAATGCTTTTTAAAAAATCATCATACATTCTGCTTTCAAGCAGTTCGGTCAAAAACACCTGGGGAAGGCGGTATCCGTATTTTTTTAAAAAATCCTGTTTTGCTGCTACATTCATGCGGGCAATATTTTCAGAATTCATTCTCATCTTTAAGGCTCCCTCAAAAAACCTCAGCACCTCGTTATCAGGCGCCATGTTAATAAATTTTTGCAGTTTCTTTTCCTCCACGGGAGAGATTCGCGCATAAGGAGCTTTTCCTTTAAAAGAGTAATAATCCAGCTTTATTAAATTTAACCCGGAAGGAATATATATTTCTTTCTTTGCGGCAAAAGTGGTATCGCAGCTTAAATGCATTTTCCTGTTTAAATCAAATGAGTTTACCAGCGCTTCCCTGAAAAGAACTCCCGGGCCGTAAAGGCTGCTCTGGTGCGCGCAGCCCAGAGCCCAGGGCCGGAAAGATTTTAAATCGCTTCTGTTTTTACTTATCATCTCTTTCCACTCCCGGCAGGGAGGGCTTACAAAAAAGTCCTTGTGCCTGGCGGGTATCTCAAACATTATCAGTTAAGCCGGAGAGCTCTTCTTTTATGACATCTCTGTAGTATTTCAGCCTCTGCCGGGGATTTCTTATCTTAAGGGGAAAGCTGTCTCTTGTATGATAAATAAGGGCAACGGGTATTTCCTTGACCTTTAAACCCGCCCGGGCGGCCTGTATCCACAGCTGCAGGGGCATACCGTAGCCGCTTTGAGAAGGATTGAATTTCTTCAGGCTATTTATGTTATAGGCCTTAAACCCGCAAAAAGCGTCTGTTAAATTATACCCCGTAATTTTATTGATCTCGGCGGTTATCTCCCTGTTTACTCTGTACCTTTGAGCGGGAGCCCTGGATTTGCGTTTGGACTCTTTCATATATCTGGAACCGGAAACAATGTCCGCGTTTTTAAGTTCGCGAAAAAAAAGAGGAATCATTTCAGGTTCATGCTGGGCATCGCAATCCATTGTAATAACTTTTTTGTAACCTTTCTCCAGGGCAAAGCTAAAGCCTTCCGCAAGTGTCTTTCCGTATCCGGCATTTTTTTTATGCGATATTATAAAATCAGCGCCCGCGAATTCGGCTTTAAAAACCGTATCATCTTCTGAACCATCATCTATTACCAAAACACAGGCATCTGTATTTGATTTTATCCTGGCTATAATTTCATCTATAAATCTACCCTCGTTTAAAGCGGGAAGTATTAACAGCTTTTCTTTTTCGCTTTTCATGCCGGAACTAAATTATTCTTTTATTTTTAACTTGCTCCATACCGATTCCAGGGACTCGGGCATGACTTTGTCTCCGGATAATACAGGCATAAAATTAGTATCCCCGCTCCAACGGGGGACTATATGAAAATGAATGTGTTTGTCAATGCCGGCACCGGCGGACCTGCCCAGGTTCACTCCCATATTAAAACCGTGAGGCCCCATTTTTTCTCTCATCTTTTTCATTAGTTTTTTTAAAATAATATTTATTTCTTTTAATTCTTCCCATGAAAGCGATTCAAAATCAGCCGTATGCCTATAGGGGGCAACCATTGCGTGCCCGCAGTTATAGGGGTAAAGATTTAAAAGTGCAAAGGACTTTTTTCCCCTGAAAAGTATTTTATTTTCTCTATCATCTTTATTCCCGGGGGCAAGGCAGAATACGCAGCCCTCTTGTGAATCCGGGGAGGTGACATAATCAGCCCTCCAGGGTGCCCATAAATGATTTTTTTTACTCATTTTTTAAACTGTAAATTAAAATAAAAGCCCACGGGGCTATGACAAAAAAAGGAGAGATAATTCCGAAAATGTTTGAAGCATATGTATTTACACGCAAAATACATCGAAATGCCGTATATAATCAGCCCGTAGCTCTTGAGATTCATACTATTTTCAGAAAACTCCTTTTACCCACTTTTAAAATACCGCTGAAGCCGGGCGCTAAACTGTAATTTATATCCATGACTTTCTCGTCATTTAATTTAACCCCGCCCTGCTTCATGAGGCGCTTTGCCTCACCTTTAGACGAGGCCATTGAATTTTTTTTAATTATGTCCACCAGCTTTTCTTTTCCTTTAAGTTCGTATTCCTTTATTTTATCCCGGCCGGGCTGTTTGCCTTTTGAAAATACATTCTCAAAATATTTCTCCGCTTCGCAGGCTTTTTCTCTTCCGTGATATTTTTCCACCAGGTTAAAAGCCAGGGCTTTTTTGGCTTCCATTGGATGCGCTCTTTTAACTTTTTCTATATCTTCACCGGTTAAAAGAGTATAATACTTAAACATCATTTCATCGGATACAGACATTACTTTCCCGTAAAAATCCTCCGGTTTTTCGTTAATGCCTATATGATTGGCATAGGATTTAGACATTTTTCTTACTCCGTCCGTTCCCTCCAGAAGAGGCATAGTAAGCACCGCCTGGGGTTCACCGCCCAGTGCCTGCTGTACGTGCCGCCCTAAAAGAAGGTTGAATTTCTGGTCGGTTCCTCCTATTTCCACGTCGGCTTTTATGGCAAAGGAATCATATGCCTGCAGGAGAGGGTACAAGAACTCGGTTATGGAAATGGCGTTTCCCTTTTGGTACCTCTGAGAAAAGTCGCTTCTCTCCAGCATCCGGGCTACGGTACAGTTTGATGCCAGCTTTATTATACCCCGCCCTCCCAGCTCTTCCAGCCATTTTGAATTTTTGACTATTTTCAGATTCTTTTTTTTAAGTATTTTAAAGATATGTTTCTCAAAACTTTTTACATTTTCCTTTATTTCTTCTTTTGAAAGAACAGGCCTTTCGCGAGTTCTTCCCGAGGGGTCGCCTATGGCCGCGGTAAAATCTCCTATAATTAAAATAATTTGGTGCCCCTGTTTTTGAAACACAGAAAGTTTCTCCATAACAACGGTATGCCCCAGGTGCAAATCGGGAGTTGTAGGATCAATCCCGAATTTTACTTTAAGCTTTTGGCCGGCGAGAATTTTTTCCCTGAGAGATTCTTCCGGTATTATTTCCTCCGAGCCCCTTTTAATCTCTTTCCACTGCTGGTTAAACTTTTTTATACTCATAGCTTCAGTTTAATAAATTAGCATACCTTTAGCAAGATTTTTTCAAGCGAAGCTTTAATTTGATTAAATTTTTTATTATAATCCTCAAATATGAAAACAAAAATTAATTTAAAACTGTCAATACTCATAATACTTCTGATTTTAATTGGAGCATCAATATTCGGCCGGCAAAAACTCAAAAGCATGAGCGAGGAGCTGCCTTCCACTTCCTCTCTTGTTCAGTACCGGCCCGAGCTGGTCACCGAAGTATATGACCACAAGGGGAAGCTTATTAACGAGCTTTTCATAGAAAGGCGCACTCTTGTACCCCTGCAGGAAATGCCCGACAATTTAATAAACGCCCTGCTGGCCATGGAGGACACAAATTTTTTTAACCACTGGGGCCTTGACATTACAGCGGTATTAAGGGCGGCTCTAAGAAACTTCACCAAAGGAAGGATAGTCCAGGGGGGGAGTACAATAACCCAGCAGCTGGCAAAAGTTATGTTCCTGACAAGCGAACGGACATATAAAAGAAAAATTCAGGAACTCATGCTTGCCCTGCAAATCGAAAAGCAATTCTCAAAAGAAGAGATATTACAGTTTTATCTCAACCATATATATTTCGGCATGGGAGCTTACGGAGTGGAGACGGCTTCAAGAATTTATTTTGACAAAAATGTTAACGAACTCACCCTGGCCGAATCCGCCATGCTGGCGGGTCTGCCCCGCGCTCCCAACGCTTATTCTCCGGGAAGGAATATGTACAAGGCTTATACCAGGAGGGCAATAGTTTTAAACAGAATGGAAAGCCTGGGACTGATAAGCGCCGAAGAAAAAATGCAGGCAAACGCCGAGCCGATGCCGGGAAAGACTTTCCGGGAAGTAAAAAAACCGGGGGATTACTTTGTGGAGCACATAAGACGAAAGCTGATGCCGGTTTTCGGTAAGGATAAGCTCTATCGGGGAGGACTGAGGATATATACCACTCTTGATTTGCAGATGCAGGAAAAAGCAGAATTAGCCCTGGATTCCGCCCTTGAAAATCAGGACAATTATTTTAAAGAAGATATACTTGAAGAAATAATGGAGGAAAACGAAGACCTGGAAAGCATCGAAGAAGTCAAACTTTCCACTTCAGCCATGAAACAGGCCGAAGAAAAGTTTAAAAAAGCGCAGGGGTCCATAGTGGCGATAGACCCCAAGGTAGGACAGGTAAGAGTAATGGTAGGAGGGAGGGATTTTGAAGAAAGCGAATTCAACAGGGTAACCCAGTCCAAGAGACAACCCGGAAGCGCCTTTAAACCTTTTGTATATGCGGCAGCCCTTGATCACGGCTTTACCCCCGCAGATATTTTATACGATGAAGCCAGGGTATATTACAATGACGGCCGGGACTGGATTCTGGTGGAAAACGCCACAAAAACCGCCCAGCTGGGAATACACATGGACGAAATCGAAGATGAGGAAAAGCTCGAAGAAATACGGGAGAAAGTATGGGCCCCCACCAATTACTACCGGGCCTTCGACGGGAAGGCCACTTTCAGAGATGCGCTGGTCCGGTCTTTAAACGCCGCCACCATTGACCTGATTGAGCAAATCAGACCTATAACCGCTTATTATTACGCCAGGCAGATGGGCATAAAAAGCAGGCTCTCCCCCTCCCTTTCTCTTGCTCTGGGGACCAGCGAAGTTACTCCGCTGGAGCTTACTGCCGCCTACAGTGTTTTTGCAAATGACGGCATAAGCACCAGGCCTTATTCTATCATAAGAGTGGAGGATTATGCCGGAAATACCCTTATAGAAAACCAGCCGGAGGAAAAACAGGTAATATCCCCCCAGACAAACTATATAATGGTTAATCTTTTGGAGCAGGTTTGCGAATACGGAACCGGCCAG
>JBNJFW010000036.1:0-10191 GCA_051747165.1 Elusimicrobiota bacterium
GGGTAACATTGTAATAGTGGCGGGCTTTCAGGGGGTTTCCCTGGATGATAATATAACTACCCTGGGGCGGGGAGGGAGCGATTTGTCTGCAGTTGCTCTGGCATCCGTATTAAAAGCTCAGGCATGTGAGATTTATACTGATGTTGACGGGGTTTACAGTGCGGACCCGCGTATTGTTCCCCGGGCAAATAAGATAGAAGAGATAAGTTATGATGAAATGCTGGAGCTTTCTTCAGCGGGAGCAGGGGTAATGCAGTCCAGGTCGATGGAAGTAGCCAAGAGGGAAAAGGTTAAGCTGCATATAAGATCATCTCTTGAAAAAGATAAATTTAATAAGGGGACAATTGTAATGGATAATACAAAAGATTTTGAAAGAATAGTGGTAAGGGGTGTTACACTGGATGTGGACCAGGTGAAAATGTCTATATTGAATGTTCCTGACAGGCCGGGTGTGGCGGCTAGTATATTCGGTGCTCTGGCCGAGGCCCAAATAAATGTTGATATGATTATTCAGACCTCACCTCATGAAAAGGGCCTCAATGATATATCCTTTACTATAAACAGTTCGCGCCTTGCAGATGCTCAAGAGGTTTTAGATAAGGTAAGGAAAAAAATAAATGCGGGAGATGTGGTCAGTGATAAGGATGTTTCAAAGGTCTCAATAGTGGGGGTAGGGATGAGAAGCCATGCCGGAGTGGCGGCAAAAATGTTTGAAGTTCTTTTTAAAAATAGTATAAATATAGAGATGATTTCCACATCGGAAATAAAGATTTCCTGCGTGGTTGATTCAAAAAAAGGAAAAAAGGCGGTAAAAGCGCTTCATGATGAATTCTGTGGCAAAAAATAAAAAAAACAAAATATATGTGCTTGACACTTTATTGAGGGACGGGTCTCAGGCTGAAGGCATATCTTTGTCTGTTGAGGATAAGCTTAGTATAAGCAAGAAACTTGATTCTCTGGGCGTAGATTATATTGAAGGCGGATGGCCGGGATCCAACCCCAAGGATGTTGAGTATTTTAAAAAAATAAAAAATGTCGGGTTAAAGCATTCAAAAATAACGGGCTTTACCTCAACAAGGCGCAAGAACGTGTCTCCCTCGAAAGATAAAATTTTAAACACTGTTGTTGATGTCGGCCCTCAGGCCTGCTGTGTGTTTGGAAAAATATGGGACCTGCATGTGGATAAGGCTTTAAGGACTACTAAAAAAGAAAACCTGAAGATGATTGAGGAGTCTGTGGCTTATCTGAAGGAAAAAGGCATAGAGGTGATTTTTGACGCGGAGCATTTTTTTGACGGTTATGCAGGTAATGCCGAGTATGCTCTTAAATGTCTTGAGGCTGCGGTTAAGGGAGGGGCGGATAATATTACCCTCTGTGATACAAACGGAGGCCGGCTTCCCGAGGAAGTTTATGAGGCTGTAAGCAGGGTTAAAAAAGAGATTAAAGTTCCGCTGGGCATTCATGCGCATAATGATTCGGAGCTGGCGGTTGCAAATACAATAGCCGCTGTTAATGCCGGATGCATTATGGTTCATGGAACTGTAAACGGATACGGGGAAAGGTGTGGTAATGCTAATCTCTGCTCGATTATAGCTAACTTGCAGCTTAAAAAAGGCTTGAGTCTTATTCCCCGTGAAAAATTAAAGCAGCTTACAGAGGTCTCAAGGTATGTTGATGAAAAGGTTAATATAATTCCGGACCACCGGCAGCCTTTTGTAGGTCTTTCGGCTTTTGCGCATAAGGGAGGAATTCATGTAAGTGCTGTAAAAAAAGATACTTCTACTTATGAACATATAAGACCGGAGGATGTTGGAAATGAAAGGCGAATTCTTCTTTCCGAACTTGCGGGCTCCAGTAATATAAAATTTAAGTCAGGGCAGTTCGGGATAAAATTAAGCAGGGAAATGGAGAAAAATCTTCTGAAAAAAATTAAACGTCTCGAGAAAGACGGGTATCAGTTTGAGGGCGCGGAGGCTTCTTTTGAGCTTTTGATGCGTAAGGAAACGGGCGAGTATAGAAAATTTTTTGAACTGGAAGGTTTCAGGGTTATTACCGAAAGCGACAGAAAAGTACGTATGCGCTGCGAGGCAACTATAAAACTTGTTGTGGACGGCCGGGAGGAACACACCGCTGCCGAAGGCGACGGGCCGGTCAATGCCCTGGATAATGCCTTGCGCAAAGCTCTCGAAAAATTTTATCCGGAACTTGAAACAGTCTCTCTGTCAGATTTTAAGGTGCGGGTTATTGATGCCAGGCGGGGGACGGCGGCTAAGGTGAGGGTTTTAATTGAATCAAGGGATGGAGAGCATACATGGGAAACTATAGGAGTTTCGGAAAATCTTGTTGAGGCTTCCTGGAAGGCGCTTGTTGACGCCATCGAGTATAAGCTTTTGAAAAATGTGTTGAATAAATAATGATATGGAGAAGATATAATTATGAGAAGTGATAGAGTTAAAAAAGGTCCGGACCGGGCTCCCGCCAGGGCTCTTCTTTATGCCTGCGGGGTTGATAATGAGGATATTAATAAAAAACCCTTTATAGGAATTGCTTCAAGTTATACTGATGTGGTTCCCGGGCATGTGCATATGGAAAGGCTGCAGAAGGCTGTGGAAAAGGGTATTTATGCCGGGGGTGGGATATCATTTACTTTTGGTACGGCTGCTATGTGTGACGGGATTGCCATGGGCCATAAAGGTATGAATTTTTCTCTTCCTTCCAGGGAAATTATAGCTGATACTGTTGAAACTATGGCCGAGGCTCACGCTTTTGACGGACTTGTGCTTCTTACAAGCTGCGATAAAATAACCCCCGGCATGCTTATGGCAGCTGCCAGGCTTAATATACCTTCTATTGTGGTTACGGCGGGGCCTATGCTTAGCGGAAGAAAAGGCGCCAGGCGGCTTTCGCTTGTTAGAGACACTTTTGAGGCTGTAGGGCATTATCAGTCCGGCAATATAAGCAGGGATGATCTTGAAGATACAGCCCTGCAGGCCTGCCCGGGAGCGGGTTCCTGCCAGGGGCTATATACAGCCAATACCATGAATTCTCTAACGGAGGCAATGGGGATGAGCCTTCCGGGATGCGGAACTTCGCTGGCGGTTTCGGCAAAAAAAGAAAGGCTTGCTTACCGCAGCGGTAAAAGAATTGTAAAGCTTGTGGAAGAAAAAATAAAGCCTCGCGATATCATAAATGAGGCTTCACTCCACAATGCTGTTGTTGTGGATATGGCTACGGGAGGCTCTACAAATACGGTTCTTCACCTTCCGGCAATAGCCAGGGAAGCCGGGGTAGAACTTGAACTTGAACTTTTTGACTCTATTGGAAGAAGTGTCCCTCAAATATTGAGTTTGCGTCCGGGCGGAGAATATTTTATGGAAGACCTCGAATGGTCGGGAGGAATAGGAGCTGTTCTCAACAGGCTCTCCTCTTATTTAAAGAATAATATAACAGTTTCCGGCCGGAAGATAAAAAAAATCGCATCTGAATCGCCCGTGGAGGATATAGAAATAATACGGTCTAAATCCAATCCCTACAGGCCTACGGGAGGTATTGCCATACTTAAGGGAAATTTAGCGCCCCACGGAGCGGTAATAAAGCAGTCTGCTGTGGAAGAGTCTAATATGGTTATGAAGGGAAAGGCAAAGGTTTTTGACAGTGAAGAAAAAGCTATGAAAGCCATAAAAGGCGGAAAAATATCTAAAGGGGATGTTGTTGTTATAAGATATGAAGGTCCGGCAGGCGGGCCGGGTATGAAGGAAATGCTGAATCCAACTTCCTTAATATGCGGAATGGGCCTTGATAAAGATGTTGCTCTTATTACGGACGGGCGGTTTTCCGGCGGCACCAGGGGGCCGTGTGTCGGACATGTTTCACCTGAAGCGGCTTCCGGCGGACCAATAGCCGCCCTTGAGGACGGTGATATTATAGAAGTTAATATACCCGAAAGGTCTCTCAATGTAAAGCTTACCAGGCAGGACATAGAAATGAGGATGCTTAAATGGAAAAAACCCGCAAAAAAAGTTAGCGGCTGGCTAGGCAGGTATGCAAAACTGGTCACATCTGCAGATAAAGGGGCTGTTTTAGAATAATAATTTAAGGAGGATAGATGAAAGGTTCAAATATACTTATTGAAAGTCTAAAAAAAGAGGGTGTCGAAATAATGTTCGGCATTTGCGGCGGATCCGTGATACCTCTTTTTGATGCGCTTTACGATGACAAAGACATTAAGTTTATGCTGACGCGTCATGAACAGGCTGCTGCTCATATGGCGGACGGATATTCCAGGGCAACTGGAAAGGTAGGGGTATGTGTTGCCACCTCCGGTCCGGGAGCTACAAATCTGGTTACGGGTATAGCCACGGCTTTTATGGATTCTATACCCATGGTTGCCATAACCGGCCAGGTAGCTACGAGCCTTGTAGGAAATGATGCTTTTCAGGAGGCTGATACTACCGGGATAACAAGGCCTATAACAAAGCATAATTATCTTGTTACCGATGTTAAGGATCTGGCAAAAACAGTGAAAGAGGCCTTTTATCTTGCCCGCACGGGTCGCCCCGGTCCTGTTCTTATAGATTTGCCGGTTGATGTTCAGAGAAATAGTACCCGTTTTTCTTATCCGAAAAGTATTTCAATGAAGGGTTATAAACCCAAGGTGAGCGGGCATACAAAGCAGATAGAGGCAGCGGCCAAAGCTGTAAATAAGTCAAAAAAGCCGGTGATTTATGCCGGGGGGGGAGTTGTTATATCCGAAGCTTTGCAAAGAAAGGTAGAATTCCTGTTACTGAAACTTTAATGGGTACGGGGTCTTTTCCCGGAGATTCTCCGCTTTTTCTGGGCATGCTCGGTATGCACGGTACTTATTACGCTAATCAGGCTATGCAAAAGTCCGATTTAATAATTGCTGTGGGGTCCCGATTTGATGACAGAGTAACAGGGAGGCTTTCAAGTTTTGCTCCCGGAGCTAAGATTATTCATATTGATATAGATCCCACTTCAATCTCCAAAACTGTGGCGGTTGATATACCTATTGTAGGTGATTGTAAAAATGTTCTTCAAAAGCTTGTGCCTCTAATAGAAGAAAAGGAAAGAAAGCAGTGGCATGATAAGATTGAGGGGTGGAAAAAGAAGCATCCACTTAGCTACAAAAAAGATTCAAAGCTTCGTCCTCAGTATGTTATAGAGCAACTTGATGTTTTGACCGGCGGCAATGCTATAATAGCAACAGAGGTCGGGCAGCATCAAATGTGGGCCCGGCAGTTTTTCAAGTATAAGAAGCCCAGGACTTTTCTAACTTCCGGAGGGCTGGGAACTATGGGCTACGGCTTTCCTGCTGCTATAGGGGCTAAGATGGGCAACCCTTCGAAAACGGTGATTGATATTGCCGGAGATGGAAGTTTTCAGATGAATATTCAGGAACTTGCTACAGCGGTTATAAATAAAGTTCCGGTCATAATTGCTGTTATGAATAATAATTATCTGGGAATGGTGAGGCAGTGGCAAGAGCTGTTTTTCAATAAGAAGTACAGCCAGGTTTGCCTGGGAGAGTGTCATGATAAACGCGTTCCTGATTTTGCGGCTGTTGCCGAGGCTTATGGAGCCAAGGGAATAAGAGTGGAAAATAAGAAAGATGTTCCAAATGCAATTAAAGAAGCTTTGAAGCATAAGGAAGGCCCTGTTGTTCTTGACTTTATTGTTGAGAAGGAAGAGAATGTTTATCCGATGGTTCCGGCCGGGGCGGCGCTTGATGAAATTTTAATTGAAATGGCTTAAAGGAGTGTAAAGTTATGTTACATACAATATCGGTTTTAGTTGAAAATAAATTCGGAGTGCTGGCACGGATTTCCGGGCTTTTCAGCGCAAGGGGCTATAATATAAGTTCTCTGGCGGTGGGGGAGACGGATATACCGGATATCTCAAGAATGACAATTGTTGTGGAGGGGGATGAGACCGTGCTTGAACAGGTTACAAAACAGCTTAACAAACTTCCGGATGTTATAAAAGTCAAGGACTATGTGGGAGTTGACTATGTTGAAAGAGATCTTGTTCTTATTAAGATTAAGGCGACTAAAAAGATAAGGCCTGAAATAATACAGATGGCTTCAATATTCAGGGCAAAGGTAGTGGATGTGGCGCAGGATACTTTAATGCTTGAACTTACGGGAGATGAGGATAAGATAAAAGCTTTTATTAAGCTTATAAAACCTTATAATATCCAGGAGGTGGCAAGAACCGGTATTATAGCGCTGGAAAGAGGAGGAAAATAATGGCTTTAAAAATTTATTATGAGAATGATGCGGATGTAAAAAATCTTGAAGGTATAAAAGTTGCAATTGTGGGCTACGGTTCCCAGGGTCATGCTCAGGCCCTTAATTTAAGGGATTCCGGTATTGATGTTGTGGTGGCGGAGATGGAAGGTACGGAAAATTTTCAAAGAGCCGTAGATGATGGCTTTAAACCGGTAAGTGCGGCCGAGGCAGCTTCGGATGATGAGGTGGGATGGATTCAGCTTCTTGTTCCCGATACTATACAGCCTAAGGTTTTTGATGAGATAAAGGATATAGTAAGTTCCAAGGAACATGTTGTTCTGGGTTTTTCACACGGCTTTAATATTCGCTATAATAAAATTGTACCTCCATCGAATTGCGATGTGGTTATGGTAGCTCCCAAAGGCCCGGGTCATTTGGTAAGGGATGTTTTCCTGGAGGGTAATGGTGTTCCCATGCTTGCCGCGGTAGAAAAAAATATTTCCGGCCGGGCTATGGATCTTGCACTTGCCTATGCAAAGGCTGCTGGCGGAACGCGTGCAGGGGTAATAGAAACAACTTTTGCCGAAGAAACGGAAACAGACCTTTTCGGTGAACAGGCTGTTTTATGCGGCGGAGTGGTTGAGTTAATGAAAAAGGGTTTCGAGACTCTTATTGAAGCCGGTTATCAACCCGAAATAGCTTATTTTGAGTGTCTGCATGAGATGAAGCTTATAATTGACCTTGTTTACTCCAAAGGTATTTCTTATATGAATTATTCAATATCAGACACCGCAGAGTACGGGGAATATTCACGGGGGGAAAGGATAATTGATTCAGGAACTAAAGAGGAGATGAAAAAGATTCTGGACGAAATCCGCTCCGGAGAGTTTGCCGAGGAATGGATAAAAGAAAATAAAGGCGGAAGGCCTGTATTTAATAAAAAGCGTTCCGAGATGAAAGAGCATCTTATAGAAAAAACCGGAGCCAAGCTTAGAGATATGATGGACTGGCTTAAAAAGTGAGCAGTATTAGTTTATGAAGAAACTGATTATATTTGATACGACCTTAAGAGACGGGGAGCAATCTCCGGGGGCCAGTATGAATATGGCCGAAAAAATTCAGATAGCCAGGCAGCTTGATAATATGGGAGTCGATGTTATAGAGGCCGGGTTTCCCGTGGCTTCGGAAGGAGATTTTGAGTCTGTGCGGCAGATAGCCGGAGAGATGAAAAATGCCGCTGTATGCGGGCTTGCCAGGGCCTCTAAAAAGGATATAGAAAAGTGCTGGCAGGCTCTGCGTGAGGCCGGGAAACCGCGTATACATACATTTATAGCTACCAGTCCTATTCATAGAAAGGCCAAGCTTAATATGAGTAAGGCTCAAATAATTGATAAGATAAAAGAAGCTGTTTCTTATGCCTGCTCCCTGTGCGATGATGTTGAGTTTTCGGCAGAAGATGCCAGCCGGACGGAAGTGGAGTTTTTAAAGGAAGCCTGCCTGGCGGCTATTTCTGCGGGGGCAAAGACTATAAATATACCCGATACTGTCGGCTATGCACTGCCTTTTGAATTCGGACTTCTTATAGCTCAGCTCAAGGAGGCTTTTAAAGAAAAAGTGGTTATAAGTGTTCACTGTCATGATGATTTGGGAATGGCGTCGGCTAATTCGGTGGCTGCTCTTAAGAATGGGGCCTCGCAGGTGGAATGTACTGTCAACGGCATAGGAGAAAGAGCCGGAAATGCCGCTATGGAAGAGATTGCTATGAGCGTCTATACAAGACGGGATGCTTTGAATTTCAAACTTGCTCTGGATACAACTAAAATTTATCCTGTTTCATCTTTAGTTTCACGTCTGTGCGGGATATCTATTCAGAAAAACAAAGCTATTGTCGGAGAAAATGCTTTCCGTCATGAAGCCGGAATTCATCAGCACGGAGTTTTGCAGGACAAGCTTACTTACGAGATTATGACTCCGGAGTCCATAGGCAGAAATGAGGAATCACTTGTTCTGGGCAAGCATTCCGGACGGCATGCAATAAAGGAAAGGCTTAATGCTCTTGCGGTAGATACCGAAAAAATAGATATGGATGATATTTTTATGCGCTTTAAAGCGGTAGCCGATAAGAAGAAAGAAGTCTATGATGATGAACTGCTGGCTCTGTTGGAAGATCAGATAGGTACAGTTAAAAAGTATTACGAGATTGATTATCTGCATGTTATATCAGGAACTAAAACTCTTCCCACAGCTACGGTAAAAATAAAAATGACCGAAGATTCGGGAAAAGAAAAGATTGTCCGGGAGGCTGCCTGCGGAGACGGCCCGGTGGATGCGTGTTATAAGGCTATAAACACGATAGTTAATATGAGCCCTATACTTGTTGAGTACCGGATAAAAGCTGTTTCCCGGGGAGAGGATGCTTTAGGTGAAGTGGTAGTGACTATTAAGGAAGATGAATCCGGCCGTGAAATACGCGGAAGGGGTGCCTCTACGGATATAATAGAAGCTTCGGCGTTTGCGTATATCCGTGCTTTAAACCGGTTGAATCTTCTTAAGGAAAGCCCGGCCGGGGTTTTAAAGGCAAGATTATGAGTTTATCCAGAAAAATTTTATCAAAAAAGTTGGGAGGGAAAAAACTTTCAGCGGGAGAGTTTATACAGGCGGATGTTGATGTCATTTTATCCAATGATATTACTACTCCTTTAGCCATAGATGCTTTTGAGAAGGATCCTTCTTCTTCAATAGCCTATCCGGAAAGAGTGGTAATTGTGGCTGATCATTTTACTCCAAATAAGGACATAAATTCCGCTCAGCAGGTTAAGAAGGTAAGGGATTTTGCTCGCAAGCACGGTTTAAAGTTTTTTGATGCCGGATGCGGCATAGAGCATGTTCTTCTTCCGGAGCAGGGACTGGTTGTCCCCAATGATATAGTGGTCGGAGCTGATTCTCATACTGTAACTTATGGAGCTCTGGGAGCTTTTGCTACGGGGATGGGCTCAACGGATATAGCAGCTGCCTGGCTTACGGGTAAATCGTGGTTTAAGGTCCCTGCCGCGGTAAAAGTTATTCTTAAAGGAAAAGTGAATGAATATGTTTCCGGTAAAGATATAATTCTTTATTTTATATCTAAAATAGGCGTTGACGGGGCCCTTTACAAAAGTATTGAGTTTACGGGAGAAGGATTAGGCGAACTATCCATAGATTCAAGGTTTACTGTGGCAAATATGATAATAGAATGCGGCGCCAAAAATGCGGTTATGGATGTTGATTCTAAAGTCATTGAGTATGTGGAACAGAGAGCGCAGAGGCCTTATAGCCCACCGGGCAAAGATTATTCTATAGAAACAGACGAGGATTTTGAAGAGGTAATGGAAATAGATTGCTCTGAAATTACGCCCCAGGTTGCTTTAAACGGTTCCCCGGCAAATGCTGTGCCGGTAAAAGGTATGGAAAAAATAAAACTTGATCAGGTTTTTATAGGTTCATGTACAAACGGCAGGTGGGATGATTATAAAAAAGCGGCTGCCGTAATTAAAGGAAGGAAAGCCTCAAGAGGTATTAGGTTTATTGTTATACCCTCAACAGCCGGTTTGCATAAAAAGATGGTAAAAGAAGGACTGGCAGAAATTTTTTTGAATGCGGGCGCAATAATTTCGCCTCCTACCTGCGGGCCCTGCCTCGGAGGCCATATGGGAATACTTGCGTCGGGAGAAAAGGCTCTTGCCACAACCAACAGGAATTTTACGGGAAGGATGGGGCATCGAAATTCAGAAGTTTATTTATCTAATCCTGAAGTGGCTGCCGCTTCTGCCGTAAACGGTTACATAAGTTCTCCCGAAGAGCTTAGCTAAGGGGTTTTTTATGAATAAGAAAAAAAACAAAGAATATATAATTCAAGGAAAAGTCTTTAAGTTCGGAAATGATGTTGATACTGATCAAATTATCC
>JBNJFW010000037.1:0-10151 GCA_051747165.1 Elusimicrobiota bacterium
CAGTTATGCTGAATAAGAGGCTGGATAGCAGAGCCGCAAATTTGTCCGGGGGGGAAAAGCAAAGGCTTTCCCTGGGTAGAATAATACTTCAGGACCCGGAAGTTTTTTTGCTGGATGAGCCTTCTTCTTCTCTGGATGAAAAAACCGAGGATGCGGTTATGTCAAATGTAACGGAGTATATAAAAAAAAGAAAGAAGACTGCCATAATTGTGTCTCATTCCAGGAATATCGCCGAGAAGTTTTCCGGGGATATCAAGGAAATAAAGGGGGACGGTATAGAGCAAAGGCTAAAGGTATGAACCGGATAATTGAACTCAGTTTGACTCGTCTTATTGTCGCTTATATTTTCATAGCAATGGTGATTGCATTTATAAGCGCAAGGAGGATGAGGAGGGAAAAAGAGGTGGTTTTAGCGACTTTGCGCATGACTTTGCAGTTGGTGGCGGTGGGGTATGTTCTTGTCTATATATTTGAAAATGCAAATCCTTTTTTTACTGTAGGAGCAATTCTTTTGATGGAAGTATTTGCCGTGCATAATATTTTTCGCAGAGTTAAAATTCCTTTGTCTTATCAATTGAAAAAGATAATTGCTTTATCTATGGGGGCAGGAAACCTCGTCACCATTGTGTTTTTTCTTTTTGCGGTTATAGGTTTAAGTCCCTGGTATGACCCCAGGTATTTTATTCCCATAGCGGGCATGATAATAGGAAACTCCATGACCGGAATATCACTGGGGGTGTTTAAAATGGTTGACGGGTTTAAGAGCCGCCGCAGTTTTATTGAGGCTGCTCTTATGCTGGGAGCGTCTCCCGGAGTTGCTGCCAGAGAGGTGGTAAACAGCTCTTTTGATGCGGCCATACTCCCGGTTATAAATATAATGGTGGGAATGGGGATTGTTTTTCTGCCGGGTATGATGACCGGCCAGATTCTTGCAGGGGTGTCTCCGGTTACTTCTATTAAGTATCAGCTTGCTATAATGCTTGCCATAACCGGAAGTGTGGCTCTTACGGTTATTATCTTCATCATCCTTTCCTTTAAAACTTTTTTTAACTCCGCCGCCCAGCTTAAGCTGTAGATTTGGGTTAAATAAGTTAAAAAGTTAAGCTATGAGGTAAAATATTTATTAAATAAGTTAAAAAGTTAAGCTATGAGGTAAAATAATGAGTGAAAAAATTTTAAGGGATGTAATTCGTATTGATGAGGATTTATGCAATGGATGCGGAGATTGTGTTCCGGCCTGCCCGGAGGGAGCTATACAGATTATTGACGGGAAGGCCCGGCTGGTAAGTGACCTTTTCTGTGACGGGCTGGGGGCGTGTCTGGGGGAATGCCCTGTTGACGCTATTACGGTGGAAAAAAGGCCGGCGGAGCCTTTTGATGAAAGAGCCACCATGGCAAATATTCTCAAGCAGGGAATGAATACGGTAAAGGCGCATCTTAAGCATCTGAAGAAGCACGGTGAAGAAGCTTATCTTAAAGAGGCTCTTGATTATCTTAAGGAAAAGGGTATTGAAAATCCTCTTAAAGAGGAGGAGGAAAAAGCCCGGCCTGATCATAAAGGGATGGCCGGAGGCTGTCCGGGAGCAAGGGTTATGGATTTCGGAGAAAAAAAGGAAAGCGAAGAATCCTCAGGAGCTGATTCCCCTTCGCGGCTCAGGCAGTGGCCGGTTCAGCTTCATCTGGTGCCTCCGAGAGCCCCTTATTTTAAAGGAGCGGATGTGGTTCTTGCGGCCGATTGCGTTGCTTATGCCCTGGGGAATTTCCACTCAGGCTATCTTAAGGGCAAGTCGCTGGCCATAGCCTGTCCGAAGCTGGATGAAAACCAGGATATATACGAGCAGAAACTTACATCCATGGTTGATGATGCAAAGATAAATACACTGACCGTTATGATAATGGAGGTTCCCTGCTGCCGCGGGCTTGTATCCCTGGCTCAGAGGGCTCTGGAGAAAGCGGGAAGAAAAATCCCCCTTAAGTCTGTTGTGGTGGGAATTAATGGGTCTATAAAAAATGAGCAGTGGTTGTAAGGCCTGAAAGCTGGTCTCCCCGCAACTGTTTTTACTGTAGTTTCTTGTTTTTATTGTGTTGAACTTACCATGATGGAAGTTCGTCATCTCCATACGCAGCGGCTTAGCCGGCCGGGGTTGTAGAGCCGGCCTGTACAACTTCTTTAGCTTTTCTTTTTCTTCTTTTCCTGTAAACTCGTTTATGAGCCTTTATTAATTCAGCCGGTTTTACCATTTTCTTTTTCCCATACATAAAAGTTTTATCAACCTGTATTTCCTGGCAGGGGGGTTACGATGTCTGTTCCTATTCCCACGTAGCGCTTAAAAGGCCGCTTGACTTGGCCATCAGTAAATTTTTTGTGCAGTTGTACCATTTGAACCTCTTTGTAGGTTTCGATGAAACGTTAATCACCGGTTCAATGATACAACATTTTTTGCGGTTTTTAGGGTATGCATTTTTAAAAGTTAAATTAGCAAAAAGGTGTGCACTTTTAAAACTTAATTAACAGTGTCAGGGCGGTGGGTGTCAAGGCGGTGGGTTGACAAAAATGTGTATTAGTAATACTATTAATATTGAGAAATGATATTGAATTTTTAAAATGCCACGAGTTATCGCAATAATAAACCAGAAGGGTGGAGTAGGAAAGACAATTACGGCTGTAAATTTAAGCGTATGTCTTGCCCGTAAAAATAAAAGGATATTACTCATAGATTTTGACCCTCAGGCAAATGCCAGCCTTCTTCTTAAAAACGATGTGGATTTAAACGAGCCGTCTGTTTACGATATCATATCCGGAGATGAATATCCGGAAAATGTGGCGGTGAAAACTCATATAGATAACCTTTCTTTGATTCCTTCCAATCTTAATCTTGCTCAAGCGGAAATAGAAATTATAAATAAACCGGGAAGAGAAGCTTTGCTTTCAGAAAAGATAAATGCGTCTGCAGATGAAAGAGATAATATTAATAGTAAGTTTGATTATATAATTCTTGATTGTTCTCCTTCGCTTAGCATTTTAACTGTAAATGCGCTTATGGCTGCTAAAGAAGTTTTTATACCAATGCAGATGTCTTTTTTTGCTATTAAGGGAGCGGGACATCTTAAAAATATCGTAAAGCTTGTAAATGAGGAGCTTGAGCATGATGTCGCAATAACGGGGGTGATTCCCACTTTTTACGAGGAGGATTCCAGTGTATGTCGTGAGGCTCTTTTAGAGGTGAAGCAGCTTTTTAATGCTAAGGTTTTTGATACTGTCATTCACCGGAGTGATTTTTTTGATAAGGCAGCCAGAAAAAGGGAAACTGTTTTTGAGTATGCTCCGGGTTCCGAAGCGGCCCGGGATTACAGGCGTCTTGCCGAAGAGGTTTTGGGGTTAAGAAAAAGCGGAGAAAAGAAGAAAAAAAGTTTTTTAAGAAGTTTATTTAAAAGGACATAAAAATGCGGGATAAATTTGATAAGAATGAGTTGTTGAAAAAGGGCTTGTTCAAGAATACCAGGAATGGTTTTGATTCCGGTAATGCTAAAACCGAAGATTCGCATAAAGAGAAGCAAAATGCGGATTCAGTGCGCCCGGAAGGGTCAGTAGAAGAAAAGGCTGCAAAGAGTTTCTCTAAGCTGCAGGTTGTAAGTTTCCGGCTGGGTGATTCTGAATACGGTCTGGATGTAAAGCAGATTGAAAAAGTTATATGGATGGTTGAGATTACGAAAGTTCCGAAAGCAGGAGGTATTATAGAAGGGATTATAGATTTAAAGGGAAGGATAGTTCCGGTTGCCGATTTGCGTAAGATACTGGGTGGGGGCCGGAGTAAATATACAAAGGACACTCAAATAATAATATCCAAATCAGGAGAAAAAGAGTTCGGGATAATTATTGACAATATTATAAGGGTTTTTTCGCTGGATAGTTCCGAAATAATTTTTCCGAATGAGAGTTTGCCCAGAAAGGAATTTCTTATGGGGGCCGGGGAGACAAAAGAAGGATTGCTTCCGTTGCTGGATTTAGAAAAAATTGTTTCGGTGGAAGATGAAAAAATAGAGAGCACCGTAAGTGATTTGATGGATGATTCGGAGAATGTTTCTGAAATTGAAGTAAAAGACAGTAAGCTGAAAGAGCTTTTTCACCGGCGGGCTCTGGAACTTGCCGAGAAGAAAGAGGTGAAAAAAAAGAAGACAGAAGATTATCTTGTTTTTAATGTGGAAAAAGAGAGTTATGCTATAGAATTAAAAAATATTAAGGAAGTTTTACTTCCTTTGTCGATTGTTCCTCTGCCTTCTTCTCCCGGATGGCTTCTGGGAGTAATTAATTTAAGAGGAGATATCCTTGCGGTGATGGATTTAAAAAAGTTGTTCGGGTTAAAGGATGAGAAGGATTCAAACGGGGAGCAGAGACTTGTTGTAATTGAAAAAGAGGATGTCAAATTCTGCCTTCTGGTTGACGGGGTAAAGGATATTTTTGCGTTGCCTGTTGAATCGATAGACCCTCCGCTTTCAACTCTTAAGCAGGTTAAGGCGGGTTATCTTAAAGGCGAAGTCAGTTACGGCAAAGATCTTATAGCTTTAATAAATCTGGATAACATGATTAAGTCTGTAGGAGAAAATATATGAGCTCTGTGTTTTTGGGCCTGGGAAATACCATAAGGGCTGATGATGGGGCAGGAATACGAGTAGCGCGCGAGATAAAGGGGCTGAAAGAGGATGCTGTTGTTTTTGAGGCCTGTATAGGAGGACTTGATATACTTGATTATATAGAGGGCTTTAAAAAAGCTGTAATTATTGATTCAATAAAAACCGGCAGTATGCAGCCTGGAGAGTTACTACGGTTGAAGCCTGAGGATTTTACCCGGGCTTTGCATCTTTCCTCCCCCCATACTATGAATTTCCCCACGGCTATTGAATTTGGAAAAAGAATGGGGTTCGATATTCCCGGGGAGATAGTTTTTTATGCTATTGAGGTTCTGGATAATCTGACTTATAGCGAGAAAGTTTCTCCCTGTCTTGAAAGCGCTTTTTTGCACGCGGCAAAGGTGATAGTAAGGGAGCAGTTTGATGCATGAGCTTTCCATAGCTGAAAAACTGATAAGCGAGTTAGAACTTTCTTTCAGCCGGAGGGAGTTAAATAAGATAGAAAGAATCAATGTAAAAATAAGCGAATATTCCGGTGTGGTCCCGGAATCTCTTGATTTGGCTTTTTCTGCGCTTAAAGGCGAAACCTTGTTGAAAAAGTCGTCTTTGGATATTGATATTGTTCCGGTAAAGCTGAATTGCAGAAGTTGCGGAAGCATCATGAGAGCTGACAGTCTGCCTGTTCTTATATGTTCCGGTTGCGGTTCGAATGAGGTTGATATTGACGGGGAAGTGGAGATGATGATAGATTCTGTGGAAGTTTATGATTAGTTTCGGTTGACAAAGTAGAAGTTTGAAGTTAGTTATTAATTATTGAAGGAAAAGAGAGATGCGAAAAATAAAAGTTCTGAAAAAAATTTTAAGTGCCAATGACCGCGCCGCCCGGGAGCTGCGCGGCATATTTTCCGAGAAGAATGTTTTTGCCCTGAATTTAATGAGTTCGCCGGGCTCGGGTAAAACTAGTCTTCTTGAAAAAACCATACCCTCTCTTATGCCCTCAATAAGATCCGGTATTATAGAGGGTGATATTACCACATCGGTGGATGCCCGCCGTCTTTCCTTTTTTGATGCACCCGTGGTAAGTATAAATACTATGCCTTTCGGGGGGCAGTGCCACCTGGAGGCCGCCTGGATATATGAGGCTTTTGAGCAAATGAATTCAAATGATTTTGAAATCTTATTTATTGAAAATATAGGAAATCTGGTATGTCCGGCCGAGTTTGATACGGGGTCTCATAAAAATGCGGTTATAATCAGTGTTACCGAAGGGGAGGATAAGCCTCTTAAGTATCCTCTGGCTTTTAGAGAGTCGGATATTATGGTTATCAATAAATGTGATTTAATAGATGTTTTGGATTTTGATTTACCTGCTCTTATTAAAAATGCCCGGAAAATAAATCCCGGAATTGAATTTCTTACGGTGTCCGCTCGCAGTGGTGAGGGCATTGATAAGTGGGTCGGCTGGTTAAGAAAGGAGTATGATATTTTATCGGGAGGTGGAAATGACTGAAAAGATAGGCATATATGTGTGCGGCTGCGGGGATAATATTGCCGGTAAAATTGATATTGAAGAACTTAAAGGCAGGTTGGAGAGAAATAAGCCGGGGCATGTAGTGGAAAGCCATAAGCTTCTTTGCTCTAATGAAGGGAAAGAGTTTCTGGAAAAGGAAATAAAAAATAAAAAGCTTACTAAGCTTGTTATAGCGGCGTGTTCGCCCAGGCAGCATGAGGAGACGTTCAGGAAGGTTCTCGAGTCGGCCGGGCTTAATCCATATCTTTTTCAGATGACTAATATTCGCGAGCAGTGCGCCTGGGTGACGGAAGACGGTGATAAAGCTGTCGATAAAGCTTATTCTTTTATTAAGGGAGCGTTGAGCAGAGTTTCGAATCATGAAGCTATTAAGGTTAAGGAAATAGATGCCAGCGCCGATGGCCTGGTTATAGGTGGGGGGGTGGCAGGGATAGAGGCTGCGCTGACTTTGGCCCAGAAGGGGAGAAAAGTTGTTCTGGTTGAGAAAAATCCTTATATAGGCGGCAATGTCGCCCGCTGCGAACATGCTTTTCCCAGTATGGAGTGCGCTTCATGCATGCTTGAGCCTAAGATGGATGAGGTTCTTCATAATGAAAGAATAGAAGTGCTTACCTGCAGTGAAGTTGAGGAAGTTTTGGGTTTTGTCGGTAATTTTACCGTTAAAATCAGAAAAAACCCCCGTTTAATAGATGCGGAGAAATGTTTTGGCTGCGATGCCTGTTATGAACCCTGTCCGGTAAGCGTAAAGAATGAATATATGGAAAATTTAAGCGAGAGAAAGGCAATATATACTCCTTTTGCGGGCGCTATGCCGAATGTTCCTTTAATTGACCGGAAAAACTGTCTCCGGTTTAAGGGGCAGGAATGCAGCGCCTGCAGTGAAGCATGTGCTTTTGATGCGGTGGATTTTAGCCAGGAGGAGGAAGTAATTGAAAGAAAGGCCGGAGGAATAGTTGTAGCGGCCGGTTTTGAAGAGTTTGACTGCTCCGAGGTTAAAAATTTGGGTTATAAAAAACTGGCGGAGGTGTATACAGGCATGGAATTTGAAATGCTGTTTAACACCTCGGGGCCTACAGGCGGAAAAATTTTAACTAAGGACGGAAAAAAACCGGAGTCGGTGGCAATAGTTCACTGCGTGGGTTCAAGAACTCAGGATTATAATAATTACTGCTCGGAAGTGTGCTGCTTGAATTCTCTGAAATTTGCATCTCTTTTAAAAGAAAAGGATAAAGATTTAAAAGTTTATCAGTTTTACAGAGATTTTTCTCTGCCCGGCAAGAAGGGGGAGAGTTTTCTCCGGAAAGCGGAAAATGAAGGGGTTGATTTTATACGGGTGGAGGATACTAATCAATTAAAGCTGTCGAAAAATGGAGAAAAAATTGAGATTGATATGTCCTGTTTTAAAGAAAAGGACAGTATAGCTGTTGATATGGTTGTTCTTTCGTCTTCTTTGCAGGGAAATTCTTCTCTGGTCGAGCTGTCAAAGATGCTGGAGTTTGATATGGGGGAAGGCGGTTTTGTGGAAGAGATTCATGAAAAACTGTCTCCTGTGTCCACTGCCGTGGAGGGTGTTTATGTTGCCGGCTGCGCTCAGGGGCCTAAAGATATTGCTGCTTCTGTTGTCTCCGGCTCTGCCAGCGCGGGCAAAATACTTTCAAAGCTTGTTCCGGGAAGCAAACTTAGACTTTAGGCTGTTGTTTCCGAAATTAACGCGGAGCTGTGCAGCGGTTGCAAGACCTGCATTCAGCTCTGTCCTTACAAGGCTATAACTTATAATGAAAAGGAAAAGGTGTCAGAGGTGAATGAAGCCCTTTGCAAGGGTTGCGGAACTTGTGTTTCGGGATGTCCGGGCGGAGCCGCCGAGGGCCGTCATTTTACAGGCAGGCAGATTAGGGCTGAGATATCCGGTTTATTGGGAGGAAGAAATGAATAATAGTTTTACTCCGAAGATAGTGGCTTTTTTGTGTAACTGGTGTTCATATGCGGGAGCGGATAAGGCAGGAGGTGCCCATAAGAATATTCCGCCCGGTTTGCGCATAGTAAGGGTAATGTGCAGCGGAAGGGTTGAACCGGAGCATGTGGCGAGGGCTTTTAAGGAAGGAGCTGACGGAGTTATGGTTCTGGGCTGCCATCCGGGAGACTGTCACTATAAGGAAGGCAATTATAAGGCGCATAGAAGATATACACTCCTGAAAAAAGTCCTTTCCCGTTTCGGTATAGCCGACGGGAGGCTGAGGCTTGACTGGGTATCGGCAAGTGAAGGGGACAAGTTTGCTGAAGTCGTTAATGAAATGGCGGATAATATTTCTTCACTCGGTCCGCTTAAAATAGAGAGGGAGGCTTTATGAGAAAACCCAAAGTTGCCATATACTGGAATGCCTCATGCGGAGGCTGCGAGGAAGCGGTGGTTGACCTTGCAGAGGATATACTTAAGGTGGTGGAAGCCGTTGACATTATATTATGGCCGGTTGCTATGGATTATAAGTACAGCGATATTGAGAAGCTTGAAGACGGCGAAATTGATTTAAGCTTTATAAACGGCGCGGTAAGGACCTCCGAGCAGGAGAATAAAGCCAGGCTGCTAAGAAAAAAGTCAAAGATAGTTGTAGCTTTTGGTTCGTGTGCTCATATAGGCGGGATACCTTCGCTTGCAAATTTTTTCGGCAGGGAGGACATAATGAAATGGTATTATCATGATGCACCTTCGGTAGACAATCCTTCCGGAGTGCAGCCGCAGGTAAAAAGCAGGGTGCCGGAGGGAGAACTTGAACTTCCGGAACTTTCTCCGACAGTGAGTACTTTAAATCAGGTTATTGATGTGGATTATTACCTGCCGGGATGCGCTCCTCCGCCTGATTTGATTATGAAGGCCATAAATGCTGTTCTGGAAGCTAAGCTTCCGGAGAAAGGCTCTGTTCTGGCTCCGGAAAAGGCTCTTTGTGATGAGTGCGATAGAAAAGATAGCAAGCCTGAAAGAATAGATATTAAAAAAGTGGCGCGTGTTCATGAAAATTTTATAGATGAGGAAAAATGTTTTCTCCAGCAGGGCCTTGTATGCATGGGGCCGGCTACACGTTCGGGTTGCGGGCAGAGATGTATAAATGCCAATATGCCCTGCCGGGGATGTTTCGGGCCTACTTCAAAGGTCAGTGACCAGGGACTGAAATTCCTTTCAGGTTTTGCTTCGCTTTTTGATGCAAAAGAAGAGGAAGTTAATGATATAGTCGAACAGATGGCCGACCCGGCTGGAATATTTTATTTTTACAGCCTTGCATCGTCTATTTTGAAAAGAAAAAGGGAGGAATAAAGTGGGAAGAAAAATAAGTATAAATCCTATTACCCGTCTGGAGGGGCACGGGAAGATTGATATATTTTTAAATGACAGCGGCAATGTTGATAAAGCTTATCTGCAGGTTCCCGAGCTCAGGGCCTTTGAGGTGTTTGCTGTGGGACGTCCTGCCGAGGAAATGCCGCGTATAACCCCTAAAATTTGCGGGGTTTGCCCGACGGCTCATCATATATGTTCCGCTAAGGCGCTGGATAAGCTCTTTAATGTTGAGCCTACCGAGCCGGCAAAGAAAATAAGGGAACTTATGTATTGCGCCTTTATGATGGAAAGCCATGCAATTCATTTCTTTTTCCTGGGGGGGCCTGATTTTGTGGTGGGTCCGCAGGCTCCGGGGGAAGAGAGGAATATACTGGGAGTGCTGAATAAAGTGGGAAAAGATGCAGGGCTGAGAGTCATAAAGATGCGAAAACGGCTCAGGGAGGTAATATCATGCATAGGCGGCCGGGTAATACATCCGGTATGCGGTCTTCCCGGGGGGGTTTCGCGGCGAATTAAAGAAGAGGAAAGAAAGGAAATGCTGAGCGTGGCAAAAGACGCGGTGGAATTTGCGAAGTTTTCACTGGAAATATTCAATGATATTATCCTTAAAAATGAGGAGTATGTTAATACCATTATGGGGGATGTTTATCGGCATGAAACTTA
>JBNJFW010000038.1:0-10021 GCA_051747165.1 Elusimicrobiota bacterium
TATCACAACTCCGGCGCGAGGTGTGGACTCTAGAGAGCAAGTCAGCAATGTTCTTGACAACCTTGATTTGGTGGAAGGCTTTTCTCCTTTTATTTATGGGAAGGGATTGCTTCAAAAAGGAAACAGCAGCCATGGGGTTGTAATTAAGGGAGTTGAAGTTGAAGATGATTTCCTTCAGCTAGATAAAGAAGTCTGGGCGGAAATGGATGAAGAGAGTTTGGTCCTGGGAAATGAGCTAAAAAATATTCTTGGATTGAAAAAGGGGGATGAAGTATTTTTAATTATTCCTACATTAGATTCTCCCGGATCCCCTGCTATTCCGAGGGTTGAAAAATTCATTCTCAAAGAGGTTTTCACTTCCGGGATACATGAGTATGATTCTTCAATTGCTTTTATTAATTATGAAAGAGCCGGAGCTATTTTTAAAAATCCGGATGCTTCGGGAGTAGAAGTTTTTATCAATGATCCTTTTAAATCGCAGGAAGTTAAAAGTATGCTTTCAGATAAACTAAGAGGTTATAATATTAACACATGGAAAGAACGCAATTATAATTTATTTGCGGCACTTAGGCTTGAAAAAACTATGATGTTTATTGTTCTTATAATGATAGTTATAGTTGCTACTTTTAATATAGCCGGCACGCTTATAATGACTTCAATAACCCGCTCCAGGGATTGCGGAATAATGAGGGCAATAGGAGCTTCAAAAAAGAACATAAGAATGATGTTTAATTTTAAAGGATTGATGATAGGCTTTACGGGAACTGTTGCCGGTATTGCTTTGGGTCTTTTAATTTCTTTTTTTCTCAGCCGGTATGAGTTTATCCAGCTTCCGCCTCAGGTTTATCTTATTTCGACTCTTCCGGTTAGAGTTACCATAAAAGATTTAGGGCTTATTTTTTCTTCAGCCATGCTCATTAGTTTTATTGCGACGCTTTATCCTTCAAAAAGAGCCTCAGATATTGAAATTGCCGAGGAAATAAAATATGAATAAAACAGATTTTGCAGAACAAGCAATAATACTGGATAATATTAAAAAGAGTTTTTTCCAGGGAAAAAAAGAATCTGTAGTGCTTGATGGGTTGAGTTTGAAATTCAAGAGAGGGCAATGGCACACAATATATGGTGTTTCCGGAAGCGGAAAGACTACTCTGCTTAACACTATTGGAGGAATTGAGTCTCCGGATTCCGGATTTCTTTATTTTGGTGATGTTAGTATATATGATTTGCCCGACAGGAAAATAAGCAGGTGGAGAAACAGGTGTGTGGGCTTTGTTTTTCAGTTTTTTCATCTCATAAGTGAACTTAATGTAAAACAGAATATTTTGCTCCCCTGTCGCATAGGAAACATTGTTCCGGATTATGATTGGTTGAATAGGATAGCGGAAGTTCTTTCAATTGAATCTCTTTTAAATAGAATACCTTTAACTTTAAGCGGAGGAGAAATGCAAAGAGTCGCTTTAGCCAGGGCATTAATAAATAAACCTTCTTTTATTCTTGCGGATGAACCTACTGGAAATCTTGATTCTGAAAACACAGCAAGTATAATTGAACTTCTTAAATATTTGAAAAACGAAAGCGGTGTGGGCATTATACTTGCCACGCATGAAAGAGAACTTATTGACAGCGGTGATGAAAAACTTGAAATATCAGACGGAAAAATTATAAACAGTTAGATTAAGGAGAAACTTAAAATGGAAAAGGTTGTTTATTTAAACGGTAGTTTTGTAGAAAAAAGTAAAGCCAAAGTTTCGGTTTTTGATCATGGGTTTTTATATGGCGATGGAGTCTTTGAGGGAATAAGAGTCTATGAGGGCAATATATTTAAGCTTATGAGTCATTTGAAAAGACTTTATGCTTCTGCAAAAGCCATAAATCTTAAGATTAATTTAAATATAGAGCAGATGAAAAAAGCTGTTGTGCAGACTGTGAGGAAAAATAATCTTTCCAATGCTTATATAAGACTTCTTGTTTCCAGAGGAGTGGGTGATTTAGGCCTTAACCCATTGAAATGTCCCGAATCAATGGTTATAATAATCGCAGATGAGATCAACTTGTATCCCGAGGAGTTTTATAGTCGGGGCCTTTCAATTATAACATCTTCTGTACGCAGGAATATCCCGGATGCCTTGAACCCCAGGATTAAATCTTTGAATTATCTCAATAATATTTTGGCAAAGATTGATGCAAATAATGCCGGAGTTCCGGAAGCGTTGATGCTTAATAATCAGGGTTACGTGGCAGAGTGTACAGGGGATAATATTTTTATTGTTGATGAGAAAGAAACTATATTAACTCCGCCGGTCAGCGTCGGCGTGCTTACCGGGATAACAAGAGATACAATTATGGATATTGCCCGGAGTATGGGTTACAATGTAGAAAAGAAATTATTTACAACTTTTGAAGTTTACAATGCCCGGGAATGCTTTTTAACCGGAACTGCAGCGGAAGTGATACCCGTCGTAAATATTGATAAAAGAGAGATAGGGAACGGGCTTCCCGGTAAAATCACAAAAAAGCTGCTTGGCAAATTCAAAGAGGTAGTAAAAAAGGAAGGAACAAAAATATAGCAGAATGATTTGCGATAAATGTAAAAAAAAAGAAGCTACGGTTTTCATAAATAAAATAGAAAACGGCCAGCAGATTAAGCTGAATTTATGTGGTGAATGCGCGGCGGAAAGCTCTCTTTCTCCCGGTGCTATGTTCCCATCTTTTCAGAATAATTTTTTTGACAGTATTTCAGATATGCTGGCAGGTTTTAGCGATGAATATAAAGAAGATTCGGGAAAAGAAATCAGTTGTGAAAAGTGCGGCAATACTTTCCGGGATTTTCAGGTAAAGGGCCGAATGGGGTGTGAAAACTGTTATGTTGTTTTTGAGGATAAACTTCTTCCCTTTTTGAAACGACTCCAGGGTTCAATTCAGCATGCCGGAAAATCTCCGCCCATGCAAAGTAAAAAAGATGAGTTGCGAAAGCTTAAAAAAGATTTAAGTGAAGCAGTAGCTAAGGAGGAATATGAGCGCGCGGCGGTAATAAGGGATAAAATTAAAGACATAAAAGGTGGTTCCGATGAAGCTAGCTAAGCTTGCCAGAAAAGATATACCGTGGCTTAAATCGCCTTTGTCTTTTGATGGAAGTATAATATCGACCAGAATACGGCTTGCAAGAAATTTAAATAGTTATCCTTTTCCCGTTACGGCAGATTCCAAAGCGCTTAAAGCTTGCCGATCAGAAGTCTTTAACGCGCTTGCGAAATCGTCTTTTTTTAAAAATTCCACAAAAATATCTTTAGATAATTGTTCCGATATCGATAGGCGACTTCTTCTGGAAAGACACCTTATAAGTCATGAAATGGCTGTATCGGAAAATTTCGGGGCTTTGATAATTGATGACAGGGAACAGATGAGTATAATGGTTAACGAGGAGGATCATCTGCGAATACAGTATATATCCGGGGGGTTGAATCTTTTTGATTCCTGGAAAGTTATAAATAAGGCGGATGATGAGTTAAGTTCGATACTTGATTTTGCTTATTCAGAGAAATTCGGTTATTTAACCGCATGTCCCACAAATACCGGTACCGGCATGAGAGCTTCTTGTCAGATGCATCTTCCGGGGCTTGCTTTATCCGGGGATTTGATTTCAACTATGGAAAGCATAAATAAGATGGGAATGGTTGTAAGAGGCTTACATGGGGAAGGAACGGAAATAATGGGAGATGTGCTTCAGGTTTCCAATCAGGTTACACTTGGGATTTCAGAGCAGCGAATATTGGACAATCTGGACAGGCTGGCTATACAGGTTTCGCAGAGAGAAAAAAAGATAAGAGAGAACTTGATGCGCAATGATCCCGACACGATAAAAGACAAGGTCTTCCGTTCAAAGGGGATATTACTTAATGCGCATAAAATTACTTTTACGGAAGCCCTTGATTTAATATCAGCTCTCCGCTTGGGAATTTATATAGGTATAATTGAGCATGATATTGACAAGCTTAACAATCTTATGATAAAAATACTTCCTGCGCACATACAAGAGGTGCATGGAAAAGAGATGAATTCGAAACAAAGAAATAAGTTGAGAGCAAATATAATAAAAGAAACTTTACATAAAGCTTGAAAATTCATTTAAGTTATAGATGTAATAATTTAAAAAGGAGAAATATAAAAAATGTTTAATAAGTTTACAAAAAGAGCTCAAAAAGTTATTGTTTTGGCTCAAAAGGAATCAAAAAAACTTAATCACGATTATGTGGGAACGGAACATATACTGTTAGGTTTGTTTTCGCTAGGTGACGGTGTCGCGGCCGAAGCGCTGAAAACCCTTGGCGTTGATAATCAGAAGCTAAGAAAAAAAATAATTGATATTGTAGGTGAAGGGGACAATATATTATTGTCCGGAGAACGGCCTATGACTCCCAGAGCAAAAAGAGTACTCTCTCTTGCTGTAAAAGAAGCAAATGAGCTGGGACATAATTTTGTGGGTACAGAGCATATTTTGCTTGGATTAATTCGTGAAGAGGAGGGCATCGCAAACCGTGTTCTTGCTGAAGCCGGCCTTTCAAGGGAGAAAGTCCGCAAGGCTGTTATCAACCTGCTTGGAGACGGGTCTCTTAACAGCGGAAACTACGGGATAAGCCCTTTTAAATCCGCAAAATCTTCTAAAACGCCTGTTCTTGATACCTACGGTACAGATCTTACAAAGATGGCAGCCGAAGACAAGCTTGACCCGGTAATAGGCAGAGAAAAAGAGATTCAGAGGATACTTCAAATTCTTTCCAGGCGTACAAAGAATAACCCGGTACTGGTAGGTGATGCGGGGGTGGGAAAGACAGCAATAGTGGAAGGCCTTGCCCAGAAAATTGCCAACAATGAAGTTCCGGAGCTTCTTATGAATAAAAGTGTGATAACGCTGGACCTGGCGGCCATGATAGCCGGAACCAAATATAGGGGGGAGTTTGAACAGAGGCTAAAAAGGGCCATGAATGAGATTAAACAGGCTAAAAACAGAATAATCCTTTTCATAGATGAGTTGCACACGGTTATAGGTGCCGGAGCAGCGGAAGGAGCCATGGATGCTTCAAATATATTAAAGCCCGTGCTTTCAAGGGGAATTCTGCAATGTGTGGGTGCTACGACTCTTGATGAATATAGAAAACACATTGAAAATGATGCGGCTCTGGCGAGGCGTTTTCAGCAGGTTATTGTAGATCCGCCCTCGGTTGACGAGACAATTCAGATTCTTAAAGGATTGAGAGATAGATATGAAACTCACCACCGGGTTAAGTTTTCGGATGAGTCTTTGGTTTCCGCTGCAAGCCTTTCCCAGAGGTATATTACGGACAGGTTTCTTCCGGATAAAGCTATTGATGTTATTGATGAAGCCGGATCCCGGGCAAGGCTTAAAATGACCATGGTACCTGATGACATTAAGAAAATAGAAGAAGAGAAATCATCCGTGACTAAAGAGAAAAAAGCAGCTATAGCGGCTCAGGAATACGAAAAAGCTGCTGATTTAAGGGATGAAGAAAAGAAACTTGAGGAAAAAATAAGAAAGGAAAAACAGAAGTGGGAAACCAGTGTTAATGATGGGGAAAATACGGTAACTGCTGAAGATATTGCTCAAATTATTTCCGGCTGGACCGGCATTCCGGTTAGCAAAATGACGGAAACTGAGTCAAAACGGCTTTTAAATATGGAAGATGAGCTGCATAAAAGGATTGTAGGGCAAAATGAAGCGGTTAAAAAGATATCTCAGGCGATAAGACGTTCGCGAACCGGTTTAAAAGATGCACGGCGCCCGATAGGTTCTTTTCTGTTTTTGGGCCCTACCGGTGTGGGAAAAACCGAGCTGGCCAGAACACTTGCCGACTATATGTTTGGCGATACGGATTCTTTAATACGAATAGACATGAGTGAATTTATGGAAAAATATTCTGTATCCAGGCTTATAGGGGCTCCTCCGGGATATGTGGGCTATGAAGAAGGAGGTTCCCTTACCGAAGAAGTTAGAAGAAAGCCGTATTCCGTTGTTTTACTTGATGAAATTGAAAAGGCTCATCCTGAGGTTTTCAATATACTTCTTCAAATTTTTGACAACGGTCAGATAACAGATAATCTGGGCCACAAAGTTGTATTTAGAAATACGGTTATAATTATGACTTCAAATCTTGGGGCCAGAGACCTTAAAACCAAAGGACTGGGTTTTCAAAAGGGCGGAAAAGCCGAAATGGATTATGGAAATATAAAAAACAAGGTGTTGGAAGAGACCAAAAAGACCTTTAGGCCTGAATTCATCAATCGTCTGGATGAACTTATTGTATTCCATCCTCTTGAGAAAGGCCATATTATCGAAATTTCAAAAATACTTATAAGTGAGCTTGAAAAGCGCCTTAAAGATCAAAAAGTAAATTTTACGGCCAATGATGAGGTTCTGAAATACCTGGCTGAAAAAGGCTTTGATCCTGAATACGGGGCCCGCCCGCTGGAAAGGACAATAAGAAAATTTATAGAAGATCCTTTAGCGGAGGAAATGCTTAAAAAAGAAATAGTGCCTCCGGTAAACATAAAGGCTGATGTAAAAGATGATAAAATTATATTCAACCAGGAAAAAAAGAAATAACTGCCATATTTTAAATTTCTATAAGCTAAAGAATAAAACTTCAATCCCTTTATTAACATACTGTGTTGTTTTGATTAAGCCGACATTATAAGTTGGTTATACTATATAACATCTCTAATGGTTTGCTGTGATTAAAAGAAAAAAATCTAAAAAAAGGAAAATAATATTTGTCTGCAGTTTTATACTTGCCTTATTTTTACTTGCATACCTTTATGTTCAAAGTGCAAGATTCAATGAAAATTTAAAGTCAGTTATCCGGAAAAAGCTTAGCTCTTATTTCGCAAGCGAAGTGGAGATTGACAGGATTAGTACCGACATGTTTAACAGGTTTATCTTAAGCGGCGTAAGAATAGGGGATAAAGAAGACGAAGAAGAATTTATCTCTGTGGACAGAATAAAGATAAGCTATTCCCTGGTTAAAATATTTAAGAATATAAGAGAACCGGAAAAACTTATAAGCAGCATTACTTTTTACAATCCTGACATTTTTATTGATGCTTCAAAAGAAAGAATTTCTATACCTGCCTTGAAAAATTATAGATCGTCCGGCTCCGGCTCCGGTTCTGTTCCTTCCTGGACACTGAAAGTTATTGGAGGTGAATCCCGAATATTGCTTTCCGGGGATAGATCATATTTTTTAAAAGATTTTAACACCGTAGTTTCTCTATCCGGATATCCTGAGATACATGCAAGTTCTGACTTTAAAGTTGAGGAATTGCAGGGCAAAGTTAATCTGGAAGGGAGTGTTCATGCTATAGCGGGTGAATATTCCGGGGATGTCAGCGTTTCGGATTTAAATATAAATGGCCTGAAATTTCTTTTTCCGAAAGATTTTTTCGATGATTTTCCGGCCGGAACACTGGATGCCGGGTTGAGATTCAGTGGAAATATTAATGAACTGAAAAAAGGAATCGATTCAGTGAACTATACGGGAAATGCCATGGTGCATGATATGACATGGAGAGAATTTAAATCGCCTTCTGCAAAACTTAATATTTCTCCCCGACGCATCTTAATTGAAAAGGGCAGGATTGAGTGGAAAAAGAATTCTCTTTCTGTAGAAGGTATTATTGCTAATTATATTCAAAAGCCTGTGGCTAATTTGCAGGTTGAGGGAGATATAAATGCTGAGCAGGCATTGAAACCTCACGGTATCAATAATGTAATGGGGGCTGCTAACATAAATGCGAAACTTGCCGGTTCAATAGATGACTATGAAGTTTCGGGAAAACTTGCCATGTCGGAGGGAAGCATAGGAAGTAAAAGTTTTTCGGACTTGCAAACCCTTTTTAAATATGATGATAATGATATGGAAATCTATTCCGGCAATATGCAACTTGCCGGAGGCAAGATTGTATGGGAAGGAAAACTTGCTTATTTAAAAGACATTGATATAAGCGCTAAGGCCGAGGGTCTTAAAATAGATGATATCTTTGAATATGACGGCTTTGACGGGGTTTTGGATGGGGACCTGAAAGTGGAAGGCACATGGTCAAATCCGGAATTAAATGCTGATTTTACTTTCAGGGAACTAGAGGCTTTACATAGGGACTTTGGCGAACTTTCGCTTTCTGCGGAGCTTTCTGATAATCGAGTTAATATTAAAGGATTTACCGCAGACGGCAATTATTCTTTGGATGCGAATTCCTTTTATAATAAAGAGAAAAGAACTTTTTCATCAGTAAATGCGACAGTTTTGGGGCTAAAAGAGGAAGAGCTCGGTATAACCGGGGAGATTGGGATTAGGCCGCTTTCGGGCTCCTTAAATTTCACCGGAGAAAATATTTTTTTTCATAATCTGAATTATATTAATGATGTTTATGGGGACTCTTCGGGAGTATTTAATATTAACGGAATGACAGAATTTAGACCGGGCCGGTTTTTAACATCGGCTGAAGTAGATACGGATAATTTCAGGGTGAATAACAGTAGTTTTTTATGTAGCGGTTCTTTTTACATTCTTGGACGTGACAACGGGCAGACTTTATACAAGGCCCAGATATATAATTTAAATGATTATTTTAGCATGAATGCGGAAATAGAAAAGAAAGATGAAAAGTATTCTGTAGTAAAAGCTACGGCAGAATTTAACGGGGCGGATCTGGCTGAACTGGGATACTTGTTTCACGCTGAAAAAATACTGACCGGTGGTGAATTAAAGGGTAAGGCTGAATATACGGAAAATAAAAGAGGGGGAAAGCTGGAGTTTGAAAATCCGTCTGTTTACGGAAATGCTTTTGATTCGGCGGTGGCCCGAATATCTTTTGCGGGAAATTCATTTAATTTGGTTTCTATGACTGTTGAAAGCGGCGAAGGATACGGTGAAATAACAGGAGAACTTTATCCCCAGCAGAATATTAACATGTTCTTTAACAGGTTTAAATTTAAAGATAATTTTCTTTCTTTTAACGGTAAATATAGCGCTTCATCGGAAGATGAATATGAGTTTAATTTTAATGCGTCGGATATAACTGTCAATGGTGGGGATTTTAAAGATATTTTAATTTCGGGTTTTGCAGATGAGGAAGGGGCATCTGTTAATCTGGAAAGTGGCGAACACATAGAAGCTTCTCTTAAAGCCGGTGCAGGGCCTGAGGGCAAACTTGATGGGAAAGTAAAAGTTTATGAGTATGGTATTTTAGCTTTTGCAGAGGCAGCTGATATTGATTATAGTGTGTCCGGGTTTCTTAATGCCGGATTTGAGATATCAGGGACAAAAACAAGTCCGGCATTAAGCTATGATTGTAATATCCGGGATGGATTATTTGAGGAAATATCTGCTGATTTAGACTTCAGTGGAGAATATTCGAAAGAGATATTGAAATTAAAGTCTTTAAAGGGAAAAGTAGAAAAAGAAGGAACAATCCAGGCAGCCGGCACACTCGAAAAAGATGAACTTGATTTTTTCTTTAAGCTTGATAATTTTTTATTATCTTCTTTGCATGAAAACTTTTATTCAGGCAAAATCGATATTGAAGGGAATATTACAGGCAGTGTTAAAGATTTTCATATAGATTACGAAAAAAATGCAAAAGATGTTGAATATAAAAATTTTGTATTTCAAAACATTTCTTCAAAAGGCTCGTACAAAGAAGGTATAGTTTCATTTTCAGAGGGTAATATAATTTTTGATAGCGGTTCGATTTCAATTCTTTCCGGTAATCTAAATTTGAATGACAAAGAAAAGTATGCTGTTAATCTGAATGCCCGCTTTGAAAACCTGCGGACCGGCCCCATAGCTTTTTTGGGTAAAGCTAAAGTAAAAGGAGAGATTTATTCTTCCGGAGATTTATATGCCGAACTTGTTCCGGATACATTGCTGTTAAACCGCTATCGATTAATTAATTCAGTAGATATACTTTTAAAAGACAGTGAATTAAATGTTCAGTCAGAAGACGG
>JBNJFW010000039.1:0-6900 GCA_051747165.1 Elusimicrobiota bacterium
ATACCTGATCGTGATTTGTATGAGATGCACAAACCGAAAAACATGGTTTCGGCTTTTATTCGTAAGCCTTTTAATATAACGGAAGTGATTAAGCTGGCCGATGAACTGCTTAATAGAAAGGCAAGAAATAATAAATAATGACTGCCTGCCCGGCTGAGAAGGTGTTTTTCGAATGAATATTAATGAAGAGGCAATAGAATTTCTTAAGAATCATATATCCAAATCAGCCGGGATTCGGTTTCGCAAGGATAGGAGTATTACCAGGGCTGTTGAAGAAAGAATTAAAAAATGCGGGTTCAAAAGTCTTCATGAATATTATAGGCACATAAAGTTCCATCCCGAAGGTTCTGTTGAACTGAGAGAGCTGGTATCATTAATAACCATCAATAAAAGCTCTTTTTTCAGGGATGAGTGTCAGTACCGGATATTGAGAAAAGATGTTCTTCCCGAGATAGTTAACAGTAAGCTGCGCAGGTCTGTTTCAAATCCTTATGTCTCGATTTGGAGCGCGGGTTGTTCTACAGGGGAAGAGCCTTATTCAATAGCCATTGAAATGTTAGACAGGTTTCGGTTTTTGAAAAAGCAGTGGGAGATTGAGATATTAGGCACAGATGTAGATAAAACGGTTCTTAAAAAAGCAATGAAAGCCGAATATGCTGAAAAGAGACTTGCAGGCGTCAGCGATAAAAGAAAAAAAAAGTATTTTGAAAGGAATGGTGATTTGTACAGGCTTAAGGATGAAGTCAGGAGTCTGTGTTCCTTTGATTATCAAAACCTTATGGAAGAGCCCTACCCTCATAGTTACTTCGGCAAATGGGACATAATTTTTTGCAAGAATGTATTTATATATTTTGATAAAGAGGATATGCGGAAAGTCATAGAAAGATTTTCTGATGTTCTAAACGAGGACGGGTTTTTATTCCTGGGGCACTCGGAGTCGCTGTATCTTATAAGCAATGATTTTCTGCCGGTTCAGTTTGAAGATGCTTTTCTTTATAAAAAGAAAAAAATAACTCAAGAGCCTGCTGTATGTGAAAAACCGGATTTACCGGAAAAGCCCCAAGAGAAACTCAAAGTAATAAAAAAAGAAAAGGAAAAAGAAAATGAGTTTAACCTGGCCTATGAAAAGTATAAAAATGAATATTATGATGAAGCCTGTTGTTGTATAGAAAAACATATTAAAGAGAATGATTCAAAAGATTTGAAGTCCTTCCTTCTGGCTGCAAAGATTTATTTTGAAAAAAACGATCCAGGAAGAGCTCTTTCTTATGCCTTGAAAGCTGTAAGAAAATCCGAGCTTAATCCCGAGGCTTATCTTATTATAGGAGCAATAAATAAAAACTTGATGCTCATAGATGAAGCAGAGAAATATCTGCGCAAGGCCCTGTTTTTGAAGCCGGATTTCGGTCTGGCAAGTTTTAAGCTGGCACATTTGTTCGAGGAAACCCAACAAATCGATAAAGCAATACAGGAATACAGAAATACAATCCTTTCTTTTAAAAAATGCAGGAAAGACGAGCCGGTGGAGTTAGCCGGCGGGTTTACGGTTAAAACTCTTATGGAACATGCCGAAAACAGAATAAGATGTCTGAAAAACCGGTCTTAGCTGGAAATTTAGCTGAAAAATAATATACTGAATACAGACTTATGTGTTATGCAATTCCCGGAAAATTAGTTTCAGTAAATAAAAATGTGGGTATAGTGGAATATTTTGGCGAAAAGCGAAAGGTTCTTCTTGATTATTCCGATGTTGTTCCGGGGGATTATATATATGCCCAGGGGGGGGTTTGCGTGAATAAGGTTCCAGAAGAGGAGGCCCTACAGGCTCTTGAGGCCTGGAAAGAGGTGTTTTTTGACCTCCAGAAAAAGGATGAGTTGCTTTCTTCTCCCCGGGTAAAAAAGAAGGGAGAGGTTTTTGATATAGTTCAGAACATAAATAGGGGTTTGGAGATATCCGGGTCCCAGGTTAAAAGACTCCTGCTGGCGGAGGACAAGGATGAGATTTCTTTGATTTGCGGTGCGGCAAACAGCATAAGGCAGAGAGTTAATAAAAACGCCTGCTGTGTTCACGGCATAATAGAGTTTTCCAATTACTGCGAAAATTCCTGCCATTATTGCGGAATAAGAAAGGAAAGAGATATTGAAAGGTACCGCATGACTCCGGATGAAATAGAAGAAGCGGCTTTTGAGGCAATGGATAAGCACGGGTTCAGGGCTTTTGTGCTTCAGTCCGGAGAGGACAGTTATTATGATGCGCAGATGCTTGCCGGGGTTGTCCGGAGAATAAGAAATAGGGGCGCTCTTGTTTTTTTAAGCCTGGGAACCAGAAGCGAGGATTTTTATAATAAGCTTTATGAGTCAGGAGCCCGGGCGGCCCTGTTGAGATTTGAGACCGGAAATAAGGAGCTTTTCAGAAGCTTGAGGCCCGGCACTTCTTTTAACAGAAGGCTGGAGAGAATAAGGTTTCTTAAGAAAAAGGGTTTTGTCACAGCTACGGGCTTTTTAGCGGGGCTGCCGGGGGAAAAGCCGGATGATGTGTTGAATAATATAAATCTGGCCGGCACTCTTGGGGCGGATATGATTTCTTTTGGTCCTGTGGTGCCTGCCCCGCGAACACCGCTGGAGGATATAGAAATGCCGTCTCACGAGGATATTTTAAAGATAGTAGCGCTCACCAGAATTCTTTATCCGAAATCAAAAATACTGGTAACCTCGGCTATGGAGAAACTTTATAAGGATATGCCCGAAAGCGGCCTTTTGGCGGGGGGTAATTCGCTTATGATTGATGTTACGCCGGAGCATTACAGAAAGAAGTATATTATTTACCCCGGTAAGGAGGGAAGCGGGGATTCAATTGAAGATATTATAAAGCAAAAAACCCGGCTTCTTTATTCGCTGGGGCGCGCGCCTACTGATTTAGGTATAAATTAATGAAAAAAAATAATAGAAAAGTAAAAGCAGTGGCTCTTCTTTCGGGAGGGCTGGATTCCACTCTTGCCGTTCATATGATAAAGGAGCAGGGGGTGGAATTGCTTTGCGTTCATTTTTCAAGCCCTTTCTGCACATGTAGTTCAGGCTGCGGAGAAAAGAATTATGCTGCCATGAGTGCGGAAAAGCTTGATTTGAGTTTTATGAATGTGCCTATGGGCCAGGATTATCTTGATATGGTGGCATCTCCCAAGTACGGCTACGGAAAAAACATGAATCCCTGTATTGACTGCCGAATACATAAGTTTAAAAGCGCAAAAAAAATCATGGAAGAGAAAGAAGCGGATTTTATTGTGACCGGGGAGCTGCTGGGTCAGAGACCCATGTCGCAGAATTTAAGGTCAATGAAGCTTATTGAATCCGAAGCCATGCTTAAGGGCCTTGTTCTGCGTCCTCTTTCGGCGGGAGTTCTTGAACCCAGTATACCGGAGAAAAAAAATTGGGTTGACAGAAATAAACTTTTATCGCTCAGCGGCCGTTCAAGAAAAGAGCATTCCGGGCTTGCAGATAAATACGGCATAAGCGAGGATGAATATGCCTGCCCGGCCGGAGGATGCCGCCTTACCAATATTGAGTATTCAAATAAGGTCCGGGACATAATAGAAAATAAGGGGCGCCTTAAGATGGATGATATAGTATTACTTAGTTACGGAAGACATTTCCGAATAGACAGTTCTTTTAAGCTTGTGGTGGGCCGGGATCAAAAGGAAAATGAGGCTCTTGATAAAATTAACCGGGGAAGATATCCTGTTCTTTTTGATAGCGAGTATAAAGGGCCGCTTTGTTTGGGGATAGGAGAGCTGAATGAGGAGAGACTTAATGTTTCGGCAAGGATATGCGCTTTTTATTCTAAATGCCCCGATAATAAAGGCTCTGTGTTTAAGTGGCAGCTGGCCGGTGAATCCGGCAGTATAGATGCGGCGCCCATGAGTTTAAGCGAAATAGAAAAATTCAGAATATAATTAATATTTATTGACAAAAACCGGATTATTTATTAAATAGCCGGGTAGAAGGTTGTTATGTCGGATGAGAAAGAAAAATCAGGAGGAAAAAATGGCAGGTAAAAAGAAAAAGGCTTCAGGCAAAAAAAGGGTAAAGGCGTCATCGCGCTCGAGTGCTTCTAAATCAAAAGCAACTAAAAAGAAAAAAACACGGTCTTCAGCTAGAAAAAAAAGAGTAAAGCCCTCTGAAGATAAAATTCGGGAAAAGGCCTATTTTAATTTTATTGAAAGGGGCTCTGCGCATGGGTCTCAAGAGGAGGACTGGTACAGGGCAGAAAAAGAGCTGGTAAAAGGAAAGAAATAAGAAAGACGTATTTTAAGCGGAATGTCAAAATTTCTTAAGTCTGCCCGCCGGTATGCTCTTATGGTTGATTTTAAGAGCAGGCTTGAGAGAGAAATACCCTTTGTGGCGGGAGAACTTGAAGACTGCGGGATAACTTCGGGAAGTGTGCTCGATGTGGGCTGCGGCCCGGGCTTTCATGCCCTGGAGTTGTCCCGCAGGGGGTACAGCTTAAGCGCTTTGGATAAAGATGCGGCAATGGCCGGCGAGGCAAAAAGAAGAAAAGCCGGTATAGAGGTTTTTGAAGGCGATTTTCTGGACAGAAAAATACTTGGCAGTAAAAAATTTGACGCTTTATACAGCCTGGGCAATACTGTGGGGTTAATGGCTTCGGGGGCATCTTATGAGGAAGTTTTAAAAAGGTTTTCTGAAGTCCTTTTGCCGGGAGGGCTGCTTGTTTTTCAGACTCTTAACTTTGAAAAAAAGCGGAATTCCTGGTCCAAGCCCCGGGGAGCTTTTTCAGAGGAAGGAGAATATGTCTTCCTCAGAAATTTTTCCACTACAAAAAAGTTTGTCCGTCCGCTTATAATAACCCTTTTCCGCAGAAAGGGGCTTAAAGAGTGGTCCATGGAAACCCAGGGTCCGGTTGATATTCCCAGGATATCATCCGGGGATATGAGCAAGCTGATAGAAAAAAGCGGTTTTAAGGATGTTAATCTTTATGGTTCATATTCCCGCCAGCCCTTTAAATCAGGCCGGTCTGTTGATATGATATGGAAAGCGCTGAGAAAATAGAAAAAGAAGGAGGTTAGGTGTTCAAAAAAAAAGAAATTGATCCGGTATGCAATATGAAGGTAAAGAAGAAAACGGCTCCCGCTAAAGCGGAGTATAAGGGTAAAGAGTATTTTTTCTGCGCTCCGGGGTGCAAGGAGAAATTTAAAAAGGACCCTGAAAAGTATTTAAAAGAAGCTAAGAATTAAAATGAGCACTAATAAAAAGAAAACAAAAAAGCCCTCCGGTTTAAATATTATTCCCGCTCCGCATGCCGGAGGAAATATTAGCACGTCAAAAATGATGCGCCTTACTCTTGTTGCCCTGCTGTTTCCGGCGGCGGGAGGAGTTTATTTTTTCGGGCTCCCGGTTCTTTATCTTTTAGTTGTATGCGCGGCTTCGGCTCTTGTGGCAGAATATGCGGCTTTAATGATAAGAAGGAGCAGGGCTTACCCGGGCTCCTACAGCAGTGCTTTGGTAAGTGGAGTGATCCTTGCCCTTGTTCTTCCCGCGAGTTTTCCCCTGTGGGCGGCATCACTGGGGGCAATTTTTGCGATTTTAATAGTAAAGCATGTTTTTGGCGGGCTTGGAAAAAATATCTTTAACCCGGCCCTTATGGGCAGGGCTTTTCTGGCAGCGGCTTTCCCCCTTATAATTACCCAATATTCTTTATCTCCCCGGCCTCTGCCGGCGGCGCTGTCTTCCGGGCCGGATTTAAGCGATGCCGTAAGTGAGGCGACTCCTTTAAACAGAGTCAAGTTTGAAGAACAAAAACCTTCTTCTTCTTCTTTGTATCTTCCTTTTTTACTTGGAGAGAAAAAGGGAAGCAGCGGAGAAACATCGGCCTTTCTTATTCTTATAGGCCTTGCTCTATTGCTGGCTTCGGGAGTGGCCGACTGGCGCCTTCCTTTTTCGTATTTTTCGTCTTTTATGATTTTTTCTTCTCTTCTCTGGCTTTTTGATCCGGGGAGTTATCTGAATCCTGTTTTTTCGCTTCTGCTGGGTTCTGTTTTACTGGGCGGCACGTATATGCTAACGGATCCTGCAACTACGCCTTCTTCGCCTAAAGGCAAACTTCTTTTCGGAGCCGGAGCCGGGTTTTTAACTGTTTTAATAAGGACTTTCATCGGATATCCGGAGGGAGTGATGTTCGCCATTCTTATAATGAATGCTTTTACCCCTCTTATAGAACGCTATGTTTCCCCCCGCATTTACGGCACCTGAAAAAGTCCGGTAATTTTTAAATTTATTTTTCTAATAATAGCTAAATAAAAAAACAAATAGAAACAGTACTTGACAAAACTGCCGGTTTTTAATTATTATTGGCTTGGACTTGGAAAACCGAATATAAAGGAGAACTTGATTTGCTGAGAAATTTGTTTGCCTTGATTTATGCTTGCCTTACGCACCCTGCCGGTAATAACTACCATAAAATAAAACCGAAGTTAATAATTATTCAAATATATAAAAGCGTGACCCAGGTCACTGACCGCCTTCAAAATCCGTGTTAGTATATTTACGGAATAGAAAGAAAGTTATGCGGGGCTTTTGATAATTAAACTTAGAGATTTGGGTTTTAAACCTGAAAAAGGATAAAAAAATGAATAAAAAATTTTTCTTGCTGTTTGCGGTTTTAGTTTTTAACTTTTCTTTGCTTTACGCTTCCGGTGCCAGCATAGTTTCCATGGAGGGAGAGGTGCGTTATATGACTCCGGAAGATTTTGACTGGCAGAAGGCACAGACGGGAATTGAGCTTTCTATTGGCAGCAGGCTCAGAACCGGGGCTTCTTCTTCGGCCGAGCTTAAGTTTGAGGCCGGGCACAGCTCCTCCCTGGGGGAAAATACAACTCTGCTTATAGA
>JBNJFW010000039.1:6910-10019 GCA_051747165.1 Elusimicrobiota bacterium
TTGCGTTCCCGGGTAAAAGAGCTGGGCAAGGATCAGGCCTACACTATTTCCACTCCTCAGGCGGTATGCGCGGTAAGGGGAACGGTTTTTGACGTGGCTGTCGACCGGGAGGCAACCGTGGTTAATGTTGTAAGCGGCAGGGTTGAAGCTATGGAACTTATAACCGGCGCCAAGGTTGAAGTCGGGGAGGGAAGCTACAGTACCATAGTTCCCGGAGCTGCACCTCAGGCCCCTATTGAGACTCCCGAAGAGGAAGTTATAGAAGAAAGCTCTTCGCCTGAATTAAGAAATGAAATGAGAGAAAATGCTTTCAGAGAAATGTTTCAGGAGATTTCCCGCGATGCTGTGCTCCGGCGGGCGGCGGATGAGATAAAAAGAGCGGAGTATGAAAACGGAAAGGCCCTGATAGACGCCGCGGGCTCAAGGGTCCGCCTGGAGGAATATGTGGTAAGGGAGAAAAATAATGCGGGGTTTAAATATGTGGTTTTAAACCACAGGGAGGAAAGGTTTGATTTCGGTCAGATTTCTTTTATGTTTGACAATACTCTGCCGGAGGACCTCAATCGCGTAACCCGTAATATGTTCTACAGTACTGAAAAACCCGCATGGATTCTCACCGAACTTATCTCCGTAATCACAAACACAAAAGACAGGGTAAACGAAGTTGCTCAAGGCGGCGATATGATTCAGGACTCCGATGGGGCATGGAGGCATTATTTTGCCGATTTTACTTTTTTAATAAAGGGCGAAGGAAAAAATGAAAAAGAGCTCTGGAACCAGGAGCTCCGCCTTGCCTCCGGAGGGTCTTTGTATGAAGACCTGGTAAAGGAGTACAGTTATTATCAAGGAGAAGAACAACCCCTTACCGAAGAAGAACTGCCATCCGGAGAAAATTATTTTCATTTCAAGGTACGCGATACCTATGACGATGGGACATGGATTCAGGCCGAGGATTATCTTATAGATGACTCCGGGGATACGCAAAAAAAATCCGATATATCCGGCATAACTTCCGATGCGGCAATCAGAGACTATTTATACGGGCTTAACTTTGAAAGAAAGTACACGAGTTCAGAGTTTGAAGATAGAAATATAGACCTTGTTTTTTCCACCAAGCTGCTTATGGATTCGGGCATGCTGGATTTTAAGGATGAAAGCGCGGGCACAAATTAAGTTGTGAAAGGAATTAAGATATGAAGAAAGTTTTGTTTTTTATTTTGTTTTTATTCACCGGGACGAGTGTAAACGCCACTCTTGTAACCCCGGTAACCTATGCCTCTCTTACCGGGGGGCAGTATTTTTTTGAAGGGAACCCCTCTTCTTTCGGCGGAAACTTTTCGCTTTATTTTTCTCCCGCTGTCAATTTCAGCGATACAAGGGCCCTGGTGCCTGTTTTTAATATTGATTACAGGGGTATGCGCGATGTAAGGGAGCTTGTGGGGGGCAACGCTCTTACCAGGCAGACGGCCGATTACGGCCTTTCTTTTGTATATGTAAGCTCTTTTGGGGATTACAAGACCCGCCTGCGCCTGGGATACGCGCAGTCTCTTATAAACGAAACAAAGGATGAAGACTGGGGCGGGGGGCTTTTTGATTACACGCGTCTTCTTTCCGGAGCCCAGGCCCAGAGGAGCTTTGGAGACTGGGATATAAATGCTTCGGCTGAATTTTATGCTCTAAGCTTTGACAATTATGATTCTCTGGTTAGAAAAGGCGAAGAGGAGTTTAAGACCGCTGTGGATACTACTACCTACAGGGAGATTTCGGGCGATGCCGGAAAAAATGTCCTTGACTATTATAATGCGGCTCTGACATTGCAGGGCGCCCGCCCGCTGGGCAGAAGCACTATTGCGGATATGTCCTGGAGGGGGGATTTAAGAATGTACGCTGATCAGCCGGTAATACAAGATGAGGGAAGGTTTTCATCGGATAAAAGACTGGATATGCTGAACACTTTTTCGGCTTCTTTAACTTACAGGAAGGAAAAAGTGGAGGCCGGCATATCGGGAGAAGGCAGGCTTTTAATTTCAAATCAAAATTCCTATGACGCTTCCGGGGCCAAATATGTACAGAATTTTTATTCCTACACCGATATAGCTTTAAGTCCCGAATTGTCTTTTTATCTGGGTCAGGAGGGAAAAAAACAACTTAGTTTTTCCTGGTCTGTGGTTCTTAAGTTTTATGCGGACCGTCCGGTCCGGGAAGAAGACGGCGCTTATACGGATGATAGTATTATAAACAGGGAAAACAGTATAAGTGTTTCTTATCTTCATCCTGTAAGCGAAAATTTAAAGGCCCTGGCCGGGGCTTCGCATCTGGTTTCTTCATCAAACATGAGTTATGAACAATCGTATAGATATAATTATTCAACGGCCAATTATTACGCGGGTTTAAACCTGCAGTTTTAGATATTTAAATGAGAGTAGCAGTGTTTTTTATGAGGAGAGTATTTATGAAAAAACAGTTTTCTTTGGTTGTCGGGTTTTTTATGGTGTTATGTGCGGCTGCGCCTCAGGCAAAGGCTATAGTTTCAGGTCCCACTACAACTGTGGAAGTTGTTGATTCTTCGGGAACGGCTCTTAGCGGGGCTCAGGTGGTTGCCATGGCTTTTAAAGATTCGGGTGAGCCGGATGCATATCTTTCTCAAAGCGCCTTAACGGCAACTGACGGAAAGGCTCTTTTTGTACTTGAAGAGTCAAGGAAGTATAACATTTTAGTGTCAAAACAGGGATATATGCCTTTTATCAGAGAACAGCTTGATGAAAGCTCCGACCCTCTTTTAATTGAAGGGACAAACCAGGATCAGTCAGTTACAGTTGATATGCAGGAGGCAGCAGCGGACTTTGAAGATAATTATGTTGAGGTTAAAGCGGATGTAAAAATAGAGCCCAGTTATGCTGACTCCATGGTTTTTTCAAGTATTATGCAGGTTTTACAGGAGGAGTGGGAGGACATAGCTTTTGGAGCGGTCAGGATTAACGACACTGTGGAGGGACTGGGTACTGTTAATATACATAATGTGCCCAATTTTCTTGATGGAAACTATGAGTTAAACTGTTTTTCACCGGCCATGAATTCGGAATGGAGAAGGACCTTTATATAGTCCCGG
>JBNJFW010000040.1:0-10014 GCA_051747165.1 Elusimicrobiota bacterium
GCTCCATGTCGGGCTAGTATGAATCCGCCCCGATGGGGCTCATGGAAATAAAACCGGAACGCATTTTGTGCCGCCCGCTTAGTGGTCCATTCCCCGCACATTGTGTGAGCGAACGTGGTTTACTGAATGCTTACGGTTTAACTGGAATTGCACTCATCTGCCCAGGCCCGGTAAGTGGCCGCCAGATCGACACTGCGAACGAAGACGTATCGTTTCCCGTCCTCCTCTTCAGCAGCTTTCAGATCGTCGGCTACCTTCTTGATCTTTGCCGGAGCGTGGAAAAGCAAAAGCTTCATTTTCGGCGTTATCAATATCAATCAACACTATATCAGTCATGTTTGTGCTCAGATATTTGTAAGTATCGGAATAACTGTCGCAGAAGTTGATATCCCAATTGTCTTTTGAAAAAGACGATTTTAAATATTCTCTTATATCATCGTTTTGAGTAACAGCGAGAACATGATATACTTCCATAGTATCTTTTAATTGTTTAAACCTGGCGTATGCTGAGTTAACAGCATTTTCTATATTTTCTTTTTTAAATGGTTTTTTTATGTAATCAACCGCTCCGGACTGTAATGCTTTAACTGCTTTTTCATATTCCCCGTAACCGGTTATAACAATAGGCTGTATTATCGGGCGCATCTTTTTTATCTCAACTATGACTTCATCGCCTGTCATATCCGGTAGATTGTAATCGACAACTGCCACTCCGGGAAGGTATTTTACAAATTTTTTAAGCGCTTCTTTGCCTGAAGAAGCTAAAACCGGCTTGAAACCAATTCGAAGGGATATAGTTTCAAGAAGCTTTAGTATTTCCAGGTCATCATCTACTAAAAGTATTGTTTTATCTTTATGCAATTTTTAAATTTTCTTATACACGAGGTTTAATCTGTTTTTTATTAATTTTATTTAATCAAAAGCTTTGTAATTATATTCATAACACAAAACCCGGATTTTTTCCAGTTTCAATAAAAATCAGAACAAAATGAACAGTTTTTGCAGTGTTTACCTTTCCTGGGACTAAATTTTTCAGCTTGGATGGATGATATAATATTGTTTATTTCTAGGAGGGCATCTTTAATGACGGGGACGGCTTTAATTTTTCCCCTTCTTAAAAAATATATGTTTGAGCTACCTGGATTTATATTAAATATTTCGCGGAGCGCTATTTCATATACGGCCATTTGAATGCGGAATTTATAAGTGTCTGTTGAATATGATGTTTTATAATCTATAAGTTCGGCGGTATCTTTAGGGGCGTCAACTCTGTCTATGGTACCTTTAACATAGGCATTTTTCATTTTAATCACAAACGGCTTTTCAACGAAAATCACATTTTCAGGTTTTTTGAGTATATTCAAATCAAAAATATTACGGAGAGTTTTTTCTGTTTTTCCTTTGTAATAAAGGCTAAAAGTTTTAGAGGACATGCCTGATGAGATGATAAGGGATGTTATTTTTTCTTTCATTTTTTGAAAGGTATTAAGGCCACCGTATTTATAATATTCCGCAAGCATGCGGTGGACTGCAGTACCGAAAAGAAGGGAGGAAAAGCCCTCTTCTGCCGGAGGTTTTGGGATTCCTATATTATATATGTAATTATATTTTTTAGGGCACTCATTGTATGTTTGAAGCTGAGTTGCACTGAATTCTGAAGGTACTTCCTTTGTTTTATAAAAAGGAGGCAAGCCAAGCGTTTCAGTTGCTCTTAAAAAAGCTTCTTTTTCTTTTTTCTCACACTCTTTTTCTTCTTTCTCAGCAGGGGGAGGCTGAAATTCTTTTATATGCCTGACATACTTTTTTATATTATCCTTTAACAAATATTCGTCTTTTTCTTTTTTGAAAAAATATCCCATGTACTTTGAAATTCTTCCCCGGCTGTTCTGATATCCGGATATTAAAAGCTTTTGTTCGGGCCGGGTCATTGCCACATAAAGCAGCCTTCTTTCCTCCTTGTTGTGATCAGAAGCCAATTTTGTCTTAATATGCTTAGTGAAAAATGAATTCTTACTATTATCCTTGATTATCAATCCCTTATCTTTTGAAAAGTGAAAATCTGAGATATTCATTCTGGCGGGAAAATTTGAGGGGGCTATGTTAGGCAAAAGGACTACGGGAAACTCAAGGCCTTTAGCCTGATGGATTGACATAAGGTAAACAACATCTTTAGCTTTTGGTTTCGCTTCGGCTTCCAGTATACCGGCTTGTTCAATCTCTCTTAAATATTCTCGAAAATCAGATAGCGTTGAAAATATATTCTTTGAAGAAAAATTCCGGGCCTGCCTTATGAATTTCCTTATATTTGAAAGCTGCCGCGAGTTACTACCGCCGGATTGAGCTCCGGCCCTGTATATTATTCCGCTTTCACATAACATGCGTTCTATAAGTTCCGGCAGGGACACTTCATTTTTTAAATTGCGAAATTTTTCTGTAAACTCTTTAAGTTTGATTGCTTTTTTATCTTTGGATTTTAATATAAGGCCGTAAAGTGTATCTTTTTTATTTTTTTTGCAGAGTATAGAAGCAATTTCCGAATCCCGAAAGGCAAAAATCGGAAGTCGCATAACCCTTAGCAGTTCTCTCTGGGAGTGGGGGTTTTCGGCGCAGGCAACCATGGCCATAATATCTTTTATTTCCGGCTGGCGGTAAAAACCAGTCCCGCCTACAGTAACCGTGCCGATATTTAACTTTCTCATCGCCTGTTCATATTCACCGCAGTTTTTAACTCCCCGAAAAAGAAGGGCAATCTCCGAAGGTTTATAACCTGAATTTAAAAACTGCTTTACTCTTGCCGCTACATATTCAGCTTCTTGCCTGCGGCTTTTAGCCAGGAAGACTTCTATATCGGCTTTTCCTTGAGTTCTGGCACACTTTATTTTGTTATAATCTTTTATTACTCGGGAAAAAACAGTATTGATAAGTTCCGGTATAGAGGATCTGCACCGAAAATTTTCGGCCAGAGTGGTTTTTCTATCAGGGGGGAGATTGTTGTAATGCTTTATGATGTATTCAGGTTCCGCGCCTCTAAAACCATAGATAGACTGCTTCTCATCTCCTACCGCGAAAAAATTGTTTTGAGGCTTCGAGATAATATTCAACAGCTCCAGCTGAGCAGGGTTTGTATCCTGATATTCGTCTACAAGAACATGAATAAACTTTTTTTGAATATCCTTTCTGATCTTAGGTGAAGATTTCATCAAACGGCAAGCCGTAAACAGCAGTTTCCCGAAATCCATAAGGTTTTCTTTTGTAAGATAGCTCTCATAATTTTTGTAAAGCTTATATAAAACATTATTTATGGAAGATTTACTGCCGGAAATTTCTAGAAATTCTTCAGGGGATACAAGCCTCTGCTTAAGTGTGTTTATAAGAGTATAGGATTCATTAAGAAACTTTTCTTTAGACATTTCTGTACCTATTGGAAATGAAATCTCGTTTTCAAGAATGCTCTCTCCTATTTTAATGAAAAGAAGCTTTGATTCTATACCTTCTATAATCTCAATTTTCGAATCAAGCCCGGCAATATACGCATTTTCTTTTAAAAGTCTGCTGCAAAAAGCGTCTATTGTAGATATATGAGCATATCGTAAATGTTCGGCATCAATTTTATTTTTTAAGCGTTCCAGCATTTCTTTTGCGGCTCTTTTGGTAAAAGTCACAGTTAAGATACTATCACAGGCTTTTTTCCCGTCAAATCCCTTTTTAATCAAGCTATTGTAAATTTTTATATATTTGTTTATAAGAACGCGGGTTTTGCCGGTACCCGCACCTGCCCTTACGATAAAAACACCGTCTGTGCTTTTAATTGCCTTTTTCTGAGACGGAGTAAAGTCAGCCATCGTTAATATCACATATCCTGCTGAAATAACAAAACCTGCATTCGTTGCCTGAAGAAGGACCCTGGTGAAAAATCCCGGAGGATATTTGTTTAACTTTTTCTTTAATAAGTTTTTTTGATTTAAATATAACGTCGCGGGCTCTTTGAGAAGAAAAATCAATATCAACTCTCATTTTTTCACTTTTTTCTCTCAATCTGTATACAGAAAAGTAAAAAGGCTTACGAGCCAGATAATATATGGGAACCTGAAAATCATCCCCTCTTTCTACGGCATTCAGCATGGCTCTGCTTCCTCCTATATTCTTTCCCGACTTGTAATCCACAACTCTTTCCACCCCGGGATCGAGACTGTCAATGCGGTCATACCGTCCTCTGAATATTATGCCCTCAAAATTCGTTTCAAAGCTTTCTTCCAGGCTAATTATTCCGAAGTTTTCTTCCTTAATGCATTTATAATATTCAGAAAGCATTTCTCTAACTATTTTAAAAAAATTTCGGCTTTCAAATAATGAATAAAAGCCTATATCCGGCCAGATTTCTTTAAGCATAATGGAAGCATCCCGGTAGTTTAATACCGAGTTCCTGTGAATTTTTTCTAAAATAGTGTGAATAGCAATCCCCAGAAATTGATTTACGGTAGGAGGTTCCTTAATGCTTAAAATATATCTGTAAAAAAACTTTCTCGGACAGGAGGAAAAAGTTTTCAGCATAGTATAGGAATACTTTTTTGGAATGCCTTTTTCCACTTTATCTCTTAATTGAAGGGGAGAAAACTCAAGAACGCTTTTTAAAAATTCAAGTTTTTCCGAAAGTTCGCCTTCGCCCTGCTCTTTTCTGATATTTTCAATTTCATCCGGAGCATTTTCCGCGATTTGAAGCATAAAGTCATGCGTGTCAACTATTCTTTCGGTATCCAGCATGTTTTCGGATTTTAAATTTCTTTCTGACACAAAAGACGATATTTCGGCCGGAGAACCGTTATTTTCCGTTTCATACCAGCTATATATAATTTTATTAGCCCTTGTGCGGGCAACTTCAAAGAGTTTTTTTTCAAATTTATACTGCTCATCAATGCCGGTTAAGGGCTTTAAATTAAGATTACGCCTGTCATGCGAGGAAAGAAGAGAATTTTCCACAAAAGAGCGGGGAAAGGAATCTTCAGTCATACCCACAAGATAAGCTCTATTAAAAAGCTCTCCCTTGGCCTGCTGAACAGTAATAAGTTTTACTGCTTCAATGCCGGGCATGTAGGGAATATCCATTTCCTTTCCGAAACCCTTGAGAAGATTTATAAAGTTTTCCATGAGCTTTTCAAAGGAAAGAACTTCACCGGAAAACTTTTTATAGTGGCCGGCGTACTCTTCAATTATCTGCATAAAGTAACTGTATACGGAAGAAAGGGTTTCATCTTTCGAAGCTATTTTTAAAAACCCGAATTCCTCCAATAAATGATAAATAAAAACGCCGGCTGATTTTTTCTGACCCTGGAGGGCAAGGCTGTTTATTTTTTCATAGAAAGCCCTGCTTTCGTCAGGATATTTTGAAGAAAATATTTTTTTAAACGCAATACGCTCATTTAAGGCCTCGGCCCTTAGAGAATCCAGCTTATCAGGGTCAAGCACATCTGCAAGCAAAACAGTCCTGACAATATCCATTTCCTCGGCTTCACTGCCGTGTAAAATGCATCTGAAAAGAGAAAGAAGCTCTATTATCGGGCGCTGCCGAAAAAAACCTATACCGCCGCCGAGAATAAAATTGATTCCTTTTCTTTTAAGGGCGTCAGTATAAACCTCCATGCTCTCTCCAATTGAACGTCCTATTATACATATATCCGAAGGCCTGTACCCGGATTTAAGTTTAAGGGCTATGTCGGAAGCTATGGCTTTAGCTTCTTCATCTTTTGTAGAGGCTTGAATATAAAATTCTTTCCGGTCCTCTTGAGAAGCAGAAAAACTTTTAATTTTAAGTTTGCAATTCTTTTCTAATCTATTTTTTATATATAGAGGACGTGCCCCGCGAAATCTAAATATTGAACTTTGAGGGCTTAAAGAAACAACGGCACTAGAAGCTCTATCGATAAGAGCACATATAATGCGGGCCATTATCCAGCCCATGTCTTCAGCTTCATAGACAAACACTTTTTTTGTTTTCATTACTTTTGGATTATTTTCAAGAAGAACAGCAGTATTTAAGGTCAAATCTATGAAATCCATATAATTAAATTTATTTAAAAGCGAATTATATTTTTCTTCTATAAAAAGTAAATCTTTATACTTGCCTTTTAAACTCTTAAAATTTGATATATTATCCCGCCACCGGGGGTTTCTTTTGGCTACATCAAGAAAATTTGACACGTCACTTACAAGACCGTCTCCACTGCCTTTAATGGTATTAAGTTTATTTTGGGATTCCAATATATTTCTTACAATAAGCCGTTTTTCAAAATCACTTATTATTCTGAATCCGGGTTTAATGTTTATCAGATTATAATTTTCACGGAGTATTTTTTTGGAAAAAGACGTAATACTTTCCACCCAAAGCTCACTATAGGAACCGAGGTTTTTTCTTGCGTCATCGCGCAATTCGCAGGCAGATTTTCGGGAATTGCTTATTACAATTATATCTTCAGGATTTAAAGATGAAAGGGACTGCTTAATAGCAGATTTTAAATAGGCTTTTTTTCCGGATGCAGGCGGGCCGCTGAGAAGTTTAACCGCCACGAATATATATTTTAAGGCGCTGGTTGGGATAAATGCTACTGGTTGAAAGGTTGTTCCATTTCATTATATTTTGCACGCTTACATTATATCTTGCAGAAATATTCCATAAACTATCCCCCCGGCGCACCCTGTAATACTCCACCCTTCTTACAAGCCTGTCTATCTCCTCCTGGCTAAGATATGTCTCAGATTCAGGAAGGGATTCAAAAGCTTCGGTAAAAGTTTCATACGATTCTGCAGGAAGCCTCAGGTTATATTCAACACCCGGCGGCGTTATCATTCTTCTGAGCTCGGGATTTAAAAGCTGAATCTCTTTTATATCTATTTCAGCAAGGCGGGCTACCTGCCTGATATCAACAGAATTTTTGACTTTATAATCCCGGTATTCATAGGGATTAGACTCTATAGGATCAAAGCCGAAAAGCAAAGGTTCTTTTGCAATTAATATTGAAGCCATAATTTTGGGCACAAAGTCTTCGGTTTCACGGGGCAAAAAAATTTCCCAGTAATCCTTAGTGCTCCATCTGTTTATTGTTCTTTGAACTGCAGTCGGCCCGTAGTTATATGCAGCGAGAGCCATTTCCCATGATCCGAACTGCTCATAAAGATCCCTAAGATATGAAGCAGCCACTCTGGTTGATTTATAAGGGTCGCGTCTTTCATCTATCCAGTAATTTATTTTCAAGCCCTTCATTTTTGCCGTCTTTTCCATAAACTGCCAAAGCCCCACCGCTCCGGCCCGGGAACGTGCAAAAGGATAATAGCCCGATTCTACAATAACAACATACGCAAGATCCCTGGGCAATTCTTCCTCTTTAAGTATTTCTTTAACCATATCAATGTATATCGCTGCCCGGTCAAGATAGCGGCTGAAATGCTCTCTTCCTCCGGTGATATAATAATTTTTCCATCTTTCAACCCGTGAATTAAATATAAGGGGAAACATATCCGACTCTTCAAGAGTTGAAATCCTCTGGGTCAGCATTGCGGCTCTAAAGGTGAGCATTGCAAGTTTAAGCTGCAGTTCCTGATATTCATCCTGGGAATAGGACTTTTCATTATCAACAAATAAGCGCAGGGCCTTTTTATTTAATCCCCGGCAAAGTTCGATATCTCCGTCATCAAGCGCCTTATGCGAACGATTAATTAAACCCTGTACATTTTCACTCCTGAAATTCCCTTTATTTATAAATCCGGTGCGAGCTGAACAGGAAGTTAACAGGGACAAGGTTAATATAATCAATACATAATTTTTTATTTTAATGTTTTTCATTTTTTCTATGATCCACTTAATCTCTTTTTATACTTCTTTATTTTCTTTTTGCTTCTTTTTTCACTCTCAGAATCCGGTGATAAACTTATTTTAATATGCATCCCTTCATGTATTTCAAAGGGAAATATTTTTTTGTCAATTTCTAATTTTCCGCCGCGCTCAAGATGCACAACAGCAATTCTACCGTTTTCTATTCTGTCAATAAAAGCTTTCACTGCATATTTCCCCTTTTATTTATCACAGCTGTTTAGTTTTTCGGATCCAGGAACCGTATTTCTCAACGGTTTATTTTCGATTATGGTATGAGGTATCATAAGTATAGTAAACTCGAAAGCTATTATAATATTATACAAAGATGAAGTGAAAAAGGCAAATCCAATTAGGGCCCAGCAAAGGCCGGCGGTTTCCGGGTTTTTCAAGTACTTATATATGCCGCTTTTTTGAAGCGGAATATTGCTGCGATAGAAATTTACAGCTAAAGACCTTTTTATACCCATAAGTAAAAAGGCCCACAAGCAAACAATAAGTCCGAGCACAAGCAATATAGCTCCCGCCAGTCTGAAAATTTCTATATTATGGAAAGAAGGATGCTTTTCCAGCTGCAAAAGAAAAAAAAGTAAAAACATAAAAAACCAAAGAAAAGAAGTTATAAGCGAATGAACTTTAAAATCCTTATCGCCGAAATATTCCGTCATTTTATTTTTTTTGTACTGGATACAAAGCATAAAAGTTTCAATAAAAATTGCCGCAAAAACCGCTATGCAGGTATAAATAAATAACTTCATTTCGAATTTTATCAGCCCTCAAAAAAAATAAGACGCTGCCTTATTTCAAAGCTTTTAAAGGCAAAATGCTCACAAATAAATTTAAAAGCCTCCCGGCTGTAAAAAAACACATGGGTCGGGTCATTTTTATAATACCACTTTTCAAAATCAACATCGCCGGAAAATATTTCCGTCTTGCAAAAAAGTCCGCCGTTTTTATTTAGCATTTTTCTCAATAAATTAAATTCATCTGCCGGGTTATGAAAATGTTCAATTACTTCACAGCAGGCAATGTAATCATAACTGTTTTTTAAAAGCCGCTTATTATTTACGAAAAAAGGGTCATACCGGTGAATTTTATATCCTTCTTCGCTTAACATGGCGGAAATAGGTGCACCGCTGCCGCATCCGAAATCAAGTCCCGGATCTTTAGCTGAAAACTTTTTTTTTATTTCACTTACAATAGGCATGACAAAATTTTTATAGCCGGAATCAAAAGGATCATTGTTATGGGTATCATAACGCGCTTTTTCTTTATGTTTTGATAAGTAATAAGCAGGGTCCAGGAAAGCAGAAAAACATCCCGCACATTTGTAGTAAGCTCCGGAATCTGTTTTACACATGAATTCTGCTTTATTACGGCAGAGCGGACAGCGCAAACTGGATTTATTTTCCTTTGCCATTAAAAAAATTCTGACAGCCTTTTATGGTGGTAAAAACTTCTCCTTTCATTCCGCTCTTTAAAGCCCTTTGAATCACCTGGGCCTTGTCATCAAAAAGAAATATATTTTTAGAAGGGATACCGGTTTCTTGCGAAGGCAGCATATAAAACTTTTCCTCATGCTTAGTAGAACCCTTATCAAAAGATATGCACTTATATTCAAAGTATTTCATAAAATCATATTTCGCATCAAGTTCGTAAATCCAATTTGTCTGGTCTGAAAATATGCCCAGTTGAAATTCTTCTGAGAGCGACTCAAGCAGTTCTATCATTTGCCTGCGAGGCTGAAAATTATCTAAAAAAAGATTTCTGCACCAGCTCAGATCTTCTTTTATTCCCAATAGGTCCGATACTGTCTTCCAGTAAAAACTCTCATCCACCTTTCCGGCAGTATATCCCGAACAAAAGCCGGCTTTATAACCGGCTAATTCATACATCATTTCATAACTCATATTAAATTTTTGAGCCATTTTAAGTATTCCCAGCTGAAATCCTTCCGGAGCCAGCACGCCGCCGTAATCAAACAAAATCATTTTTATCTTGCAATTATCCATATTTTAATATCTCCTTACAAATCTCACATATTATTAAGAATTTTCTTCATTTCATAACTGAATGCGTTAAAAGCCGACTCCAGCATATCGTTATCCGAGGCCAGAGATTTGCTTTCGCTCATTATAGCATTCACTTGTTCC